>JBBQSW010000075.1:0-11419 GCA_038213575.1 Chitinophagales bacterium
TCTCGTTGTGATGCTGGTACTCATGCTTTATTGGGCAAAATACCGCTTCAAAGGCAAGGGCTATTGGCTTCATTTGATGTATTTTTCCCTTGCAGCAGCAGTGGCAGCCCTAATGTGGTTTGGGGTGGAAGTCTGGATGCACGGGCCTTGGTTCGTACAGGAATTTTTGACCTACCAAGTCAGGCTGTTCAGCACAGAGGATGCAGGCCACGGCGGCTTTTTTGGTTACCATTTTGTAGTGTTGTTGCTGGGCTGTTTCCCGGCCTCAGTTTTTGCCATCCCGAATCTTTGGGGAGACCGTGAATGTGAAGATGAGGCACTTGAAACGCATGCTTTGGCCTCCTGCCGCCGTTCTGATTTCGGAACTTGGATGCAGTTGCTTTTTTGGGTAGTACTCATCCTTTTCAGTCTGGTAAAGACGAAAATAATGCATTATTCTTCTCTGTGCTATTTTCCCCTAACTTACTTAGGATCAGTCACTTTGTGGCGAGCTATAAAATGGAATGTGTTGCCTAAGGTGACCAGTTTCCTGCTTCCAACCATTGGCGTGGTACTTGGCTTAGCGGTAGCTGCCCTTCCTTTTTTAGGACAAAACCTAGAATTGATAAAGCCACTTTTTGCTAATGATCCATTTGCGCTGGCAAACTTGGAGGCGGATGTTCAATGGGAGCTTTGGCAAGGAATACCTGGTCTTGTTTTGGTTGTGGCGAGTGTGGCGGGGGTCTATTTTTGGTTAAAAAAGCGCGCTTGGCAGACGGCTCAAATTGTGTTCGCAGGCGGTGCGATTTTTGTGGGCGGAACCCTGCTTTTTGTCGTCTGTAATATTGAGGGATATTCCCAACGCGCAGCCATTGAATTTTATGAAAGCAAATCAGGTGAAGACTGTATCATCAAACCCGTCGGATTCAAAAGTTATGCGCACCTTTTCTATGCCAATAAACAAGACCCAGGCTCCGACAAAGCGGTAGACGACCTTCCCGGGCTTTATTACACCAAGCCTACAAAACCGACTTATTTTGTAGCGAAAATCAACCGATTGAACCCATTGCCCGAATTTCCACAAATCAAGGAAATTGGCCGGAAAAATGGTTTTGTGTTTTTTGAATGGAAATCGGAGCAGTGACAATTTTAAAAAAGTGCCGCTGCTAAGATGCTTCAGCGAACAAACTTTTATTAGGGCTGTTTCTTGCAATATTCTACTTTTGTATTTCCAAAATTCAATTATTCGCCTGCTCAAATTGCGCAGGCTCCTTCTTGAAACTTGCAGCTTTTAACTTGAAAATATTCCAAGCATGTACCCAATAGCACTCACTACCCCCATGGCTCAGGATTTGACCGATCATGGGTTTGAATCACTCAGCACCTCCGAAGCAGTAAAACAGGTTCTTGAAAATCAAGAAGGTACGGTCTTATTGGTCGTCAACAGCGTTTGTGGTTGCGCAGCAGCCATGGCTCGTCCGGGAGCAAAGCTGTCGCTACAAAATGATAAGCACCCTGCTAAACTTTATACCGTTTTTGCAGGTGTTGACACAGAAGCAGTGGCAAAAGTGCGCGAATTTCTCGCGCCATATCCGCCCTCTTCGCCCAGTATTGCGCTGTTTAAAGATGGCCAACTGGTTCATTTTCTGGAGCGTCGCCATATCGAAGGCCGTTCCGCGCAAATTATTGCCGACAACCTCCGTTCCGCTTACGAAATGTACTGCTAATTATTGGCTGCAGGAAGAGCGGCTAGAGTTACTTCGTAGAAACAAAACACGAGTCCCCTGAATTTCATATTCGAGGGACTCGTGTTGTATTTTTAAGCTACAAGTGCGAAGTTACTTCCGAATCAGTTTGCCTTTTTCATCCTTTACTACATGGGCGTCTTCATAACCCATGTCCAGGAGCTTGTTTGCAATTTTGGTAGCACTTTCTAGGTTTGGGTAACTGCCCAGTAAGACAATTGTCATCCCAGGACTGTTTGCGGCTTTACGTTTCTCGACGACGCCCAAGCCTTCTAGCGGGTATTCATCGAAACTTTCCGGTTTGGAAAGCGCAGCAATGCGAACATAATATGGATAAGTTGCGGCGGGTGTAGTGCTGTAAACAACTGGAGCCGGAGCGTCGCTACCCTTCAATTTTTGAGTTTTGGTGTCCGGAGTAGTAGGTGCGGATCCAGAAAGTAGGAAGTCCCTGATATTCGGGTCATCGGCACGTTCTGTTATAATGGTGGCATCTGGAAATCCACGACGAATGGCTTCTACCCGCGCGAATTCAGCTTCTGAGTATTTTCCCCATACGCCAAGCCGAACTTTTGTGTACCCGTTTTCTGAAGTAGAATACAGGTTTCCAAGTCCATTGAGGCGCGTATAGTCGCTGATAGAAATGGATTTGCCTGAAGCAAAAGAGCCCAATTGAATGCCGTAACGCACGGCTGAATTGTCACCTTTCCCTACTTGAGCAATCGTGCTGTGCTGAACAGGTGCAACATACTCATTTCCAAGGATCAATGTTTCGTCTGCACCGCGCTCTTCCACAACCCAAGAGCCTTTGAATTTTTTATCTTTCAATACTATTTTCAGTGTTTCCTCGGCCTCCGCTAAAGTGGGGAATATTCCCAGTCGGATTTTGTTCATTTTGTCTTCTGCCTTGACGTAGATATTGGCCAGCTTCGTCAAAGATTCGTAGGCGCTCAGGCGGGCATCGCTAGGTTCCTGTGGCATGGCAGCCAATTGTATTGCGTAACCGTTGAATTTGTCTGGAACCGGTTCCTTAATGGTTTCACGCGGATAAACACGGGTCGTGGAAGGATTGCTCCCGTAAGTATCGCTGTACACGATGGGTTTGGCTGTATTGCCGTATTCGTCATAACCGGTAGCGCGCTTTGTAAGTGTGCTTGTGGCCCCACGCTCGTCGGCATAGTCTTTTTCGAGATTGACTGCGGCAATGCGGTTGTTACTGTTGTAGGGGAAATTAGTGCGTACCACAGCATCAACGTAAGTGTACTTGTTATAAGTAATGAGATAGGTTAAACCAGGCTCCACTTGGAGGGAATAAAATCCAGCCTCATCGGTGGTTGTTTCTAAAACACCGTCAGAGAGTTGCACCTGCACCGTCACGCCGCGAACCGGGGCTTGCGTACGGGCATCAAAAATGTAGCCACGGAATTCTTCCCTAGCGTCGTTGCCCAGTGAGATTTTGATATTTTGTCTGCCAAAATCGCGCAATGCAATGGTAACCTTCCGGTATCCCATTTTGCTCAGTGCAACACTGCAATCAATGGGGCGCAGCAGTTCGTCAAAGTAAAACTTGCCATCGCCACCGGTAACCCCTTTCCCACCGTAACAGTCAGAAAGGTTTACATCTGCATCAGACAAAGGGAAACCTCGTTCGTCGGTGACCAAAAGGTGCAAACGGCCCCCACCGTTATCCCCACGCGATTGGCTAGTAAAATTGTTTTCGCCCGGAGTTGAATATTCGGTTGAGCGGAGGCTTTCGTCGCGGTAAGCCGCACTTTTGGTCGTACTGCGATCCATACTGCGATCCGTACTGCGGCTGGAGAAATCGTCGTCATTCCATTTTTTGGAAACCATCCAAATGTCTTCGTTGCCGCGACCGCCGCTTCGCGTACTCGTGAGGTAGCCGATATTGTCACTGGAATTGAAAATAAAGCCATAATCGTCCCGGGGCGAGTTCACGCCGGGGCCGATGTTGAAAACTTCGGTGATTTCCTCGCGACCAAGTGATGCACGGAATACATCCAATCCGCCAAAGCCATTGTGCCAATCAGAAGAGAAATACAGGTCTTCTCCATCAAAAAATGGTGTGACTTCGTTGCCAGGGCTGTTGAGCGGGGTACCCAGGTTGCGAGGCTCGCTCCAGCCGTTGGAGGTCCAGTTGGACACATAAATGTCCCAGCCACCAAATCCACCGGGTTGTGTAGACGCAAAAATGAGTTTGTTGCCATCGGGAGATAAGCAAGGGAAGCCTGTAGAGAAGTTAGAGCCATTGTAAGTGAAGGCTTTTACATTCTTCCAGGTGCCATCTTCTACGTCCGCAATATAGATGCTCATATTCATGCCCGTTTCGGCAATTTGGCGCGTTCCGCTGATAAATTTGTTGCGGCAAAATGCAACTCGACGCCCATTAGATGAAAAACTCACCGGGCCTTCGTTGCGGTTGTTCTGAATGTCAGCACGCAAGAACGTAGGCTTTTGGAGCAGTTCGTTTTCAGGGTTGCGCTGACTCACAAAGAGGTAATTGGTGTTGCCTCCCTGCGGATCCGCTGCTGTTTTGCCTCTTTGTACAATATCCGTGCGGGCTGAGTTAAACGCGATGCGTGAATTGTAAAACGCGGGGCCATAATCCGCCGAACTGGTATTGATAGCCTCGTTTTTTACCTGCCATTGGGATTCTTTTTTTGCGTTTTTGATGGCGTAGTCGGCCACATTGGCAAAATGCCGCCCCAGTTTTTCGTCCATTTCAGCGTAGAGCAAAAATTGATCTTTTGCGCCGTCGTAGTCAGTCGTTTGCATGAGGGCCTTGCCCAATCGAAGCGGAACGTCGGCCTCCATGTTATAGGTGTTCTGCGCTTTTTGGTACCAATCAATAGCTTTTTCAGGGCGGTTAAGCTGGTAGTTGCAATCTCCAATGCGCGCAAGAGCGTGCGCATTGGTCTTTTCTTCTTGCAGGACTTGCTCGTAGGTTTGGATGGCAAGATTGTAGGAATAGAGGTCGAACTGTCGGTCAGCGCGGGAGAGCAATTCCTTGACCGTTGACTTTTGGGCGGAAAGCAAGCTGGCAGTGCAGAAGAATGCTACTGCCAACCACCCTGCACGAAGTTTCGTGTTCATAAGCAGCATGGTTTTGAGCAATGATGAAGGTTCATGGAGTGCGGTGATTTTTCTAAAACGAAAAACCAACCCGTTCACCAGTGCCCGGTTTTTGAAAAAAAAGATTTTAAAACAGTTGTAGCGCGATCCGCGCGAAAACAGCGGAACGTACTAAGACGCGACAAAACGGGCGTAAAACTTCGTTTTGGCAAACTTAGTATAGTGGAGAGACTATCTTTTGAAATGAGGGACTGCGCAAAAGTAAGGGGTAATACAATACCGAGCAAGTGTTTTTTTTGGTCATTGTTCATTGGTCATTGGTCATTGGTCATTGGGTCATTGGTCATTGGTCATTGGTCATTGGTCATTGGGTCATTGGTCATTGGGTCATTGGTCATTGGGTCATTGGTCAATGACCCAATGACCCAATGACCAATGACCTAACTGCTGCACCGCGACTGGCTGGCAACTCAGTTGAACAAGAGTTGATTTCTGAATGGCCGATGGCGTACAAGCCATACGGAGCGAAAAATACCGCCGTAAATTCAGGCTACACACGCTACTTTTGCGGCATGGCAGCCAAAAAGCGCGGACAACTAAGCATGAACTTCGATAGCGAACGGGTCTCCAAACTCTTTGGCGTATTCTTGCTTTTCCTTTCCTTCTATTTTTTCATCGCCTTCACGTCGTATTTTTTCACCTGGGAAAATGACCACGACGTGGTGTTCCGCTTTTCGTGGGACGTGTTTTTCGACGATGTGCCCGTGGACAACTGGCTGGGCCGGCTCGGTGCGTTCATTTCGGATTCAATTATTTACTGGGGTTTTGGTGTGGCCTCTTATGGCTTCGTGTACCTGCTTTATAAATATGGCCTCGCGTTTATCCGGCGCACCCCACTGGGGTATCTGAACATCACGTTTCAGCGGACCATTATTTTGATGACCATCGCGTCGGTGCTGTGTTCGTTTTTTCTCCAAAAGTTAGAATTCCCCTGGGGCGGCGTGTTTGGGCAGGCGATTAGTGAATATATCCAGAACTTTATCGGGGTGGTGGGCACGCTCGCGCTGATGTTGTTTGCACTGGTGGCCACGTTTGTCTGGTCAAACAACCCCGATCTGACGGACTTTTCCTGGCAAAAACTTTGGGACGAGACCAAACAGGCCTGGAATGATCTGCTGGCGGGTAATTTCGGAAAACGCAAGCCAGCTGCCGCTGCGCGACCTCCACGTACTTCTATTTTTGAAGATAAACTTGAAGATCAAGCACTGAAAACGGAATCCCCGGCGGCACCTGTTACCGCAACCGTGGCTGGCCCCGCTATAAAAGATGCTGGAGGATTTACCGATGGGCAGCTCGCCCTGGATCTGAGCCAGCGTTCAGCACTTTTTGCAGATTTGCCCAAACGAGAAGCGCTCGTTCCGGGCAATGAAGGCGACCTTGAAATTGTAGTAGCCGCACCAATGCCTGCCACACCCGAAGATGCCAACGCCTACAAACCGCCAACAGCCATTATTCAGGAAGACAACCCCAACCTGAGCGAGCCTTACGACCCCACCCTCGAACTTTCGAAATACGAATATCCGCACTCGCAACTATTAGTGGAGCATGAGAACACTGTGCTGGAAGTAGACCGCGAAGAACTGGAGGCAAACAAAAACCAGATTTTGCAGACCTTGATGTATTTCAAAATCGAGATCGAAAAAATCAAAGCCACCATCGGGCCAACGGTAACACTCTACGAAATCATTCCGGCCAAAGGCATTCGTATTTCCAAAATCAAAAACCTGGAAGACGACATCGCGCTGAACCTCTCTGCCCTCGGTATTCGTATCATCGCTCCCATTCCGGGCAAGGGGACGATTGGTATTGAGGTGCCGAACAAAAAGCGCCAGACCGTGGGCATTCGAGAGGTGATTATGGATCCGCGTTTCAAACAGGCCAAGATGGAACTCCCCATTGCGCTTGGCAAAACCATTCAGAATGAGGTGTTTGTAGCGGATTTGACCAGAATGCCCCACTTGCTGATTGCAGGCGCCACGGGTCAGGGTAAATCAGTGGGCATCAACGTGGTGCTCATGTCGCTGCTGTACAAAAAGCACCCATCGCAAGTAAAACTGATTCTTATTGACCCAAAAAAGGTGGAGCTTTTCCCGTACGCGCACCTTGAAAACCACTTCCTCGGCTTTTTGCCCGACCAGACGGAGCCGATCGTGACGGACACGACGAAGGTAGTGCACACCCTCAATTCGCTCATCATTGAGATGGAAACGCGCTACGACCTGCTCAAAAAAGCAGAGGTGCGCAACATAACGGAGTACAACGACAAGTTTGTGGCGCGACGCTTGAATCCAAACAAGGGTCACCGATTCCTGCATTATATCGTGTTGATTATTGACGAATTTGCAGACCTGATTATGACGGCGGGCAAAGAGATTGAGTTGCCGATCGGTCGTCTTGCCCAGTTGGCACGGGCGGTGGGGATACACCTTATTATAGCGACTCAACGCCCTTCGGTGAACATCATCACCGGAGTGATCAAAGCCAACTTCCCGGCGCGTATCGCATTCAAGGTGGCCTCCAAAGTGGACTCGCGTACCATTCTCGATGCAGGTGGTGCGGAACAACTGACTGGACGCGGCGATATGTTGCTTTCAGTGGGTGGCGACATTGTGCGCTTGCAGTCTGCCTTTGTGGACACGCCAGAGGTGGAGCGTGTCATAGATTTTATTGCCAAACAGCAGGGCTTCCCGGAACCGTTCTTTTTGCCTGAATTCCACCCCGATGGCGAACAAGGCGGCAATAGCAAGAGCGGCAAACAATTCAGTTTTGCCGACATGGACGATATGCTCGAAGATGCGGGCAGATTGGTGGTGGAAACCCAGCACGGCAGTACCAGCCTTATTCAGCGCCGGATGAAACTGGGCTACAACCGGGCGGGTCGAATCATGGACCAACTCGAAGGCTTAGGCATTGTCGGCCCGGCAGAAGGTTCGAAACCGAGGGAGGTTTTGTATTATTCGGTGGATGAGTTGAATCGGTTTTTTACGGAGTTGAATAAGAAAAGGATGGGATGAGTACAAAACCAGCCCTCTTCGGCATTTTCGACTCTGGCTGCGGCAAAGAATTGCTTACCTTTGATACAAAATATTCTTATGCTTACGAAGTCCAATGTCATCCAGCAACTTCGGCAACTTCCAGAACAATTCTCCATTGACGAGTTAATGGAAAAACTTCTTTTTCTCTACAAAATCGAAACGGCCTTGGAGCAGTCTAAAAATGACCAAACCATCCCGCACAACAAGGTCAAAGAGAAGTACCAAAAATGGTTAGGATAATTGTTTGGACGGAACAAGCCGATCAAGACATGGAGCAAATAGTCGCCTATTGGTCGTCCATGTCAGAAAACAGTGCTCGCCTTCAAACACAGCGGATTTTTAAAAAAAATAGACTTGATCATGCTCTTCCCGCGTAGCGTTCGCATCGTTCCTGAAATGGGTCATGAGCGTATCAGAGAACAAATTATGGGGCATTACCGAGTGGTTTACTATATCGTCTCCGAACAATGCATTGACCTCTTGATGATCCACAACGCCGCAATATCTTTGGAGATGCGCGATTTCAACTGATTGCCCCATGCACTCTCCAGCCCCCATTGGTATCTTCGACTCCGGCTACGGCGGTCTCACAGTTTTTCGCGATATCCGCCTAAAACTCCCGCAATACGACTACATCTATCTGGGCGACAACGCCCGTGCGCCTTATGGCCCGCGCGATTTTGACACCATATATCATTACACGCTGGAGTGTGTGCGGCATTTGTTTGACATGGGCTGTCAGTTGGTCGTTTTGGCATGCAACACAGCTTCGGCCAAGGCATTGCGTACCATTCAGCAGCAGGATTTGCCGAAAATTGCCCCTGATCGGCGGGTACTGGGTGTAATCCGACCTACTACTGAAATCGTGGGCAATTATTCAAAAACAAAGCACGTCGGCGTTTTGGCCACACGCGGCACGGTGGTTTCACAGTCCTACGTCATTGAGATTGAGAAGTTTTTCCCGGAAATAAAGGTGTTCCAACAAGCCTGCCCGATGTGGGTGCCGCTGGTGGAGAACAATGAGCACGAAGGAGAGGGAGCCGATTATTTTGTCAAAAAATATCTGGGAGAACTGCTGGTGCAATCGACTCAAATTGACACCGTAGTATTGGGCTGTACGCATTATCCATTGCTGGGAAAAAAAATACGGCAATATCTGCCTTCTGGGGTTCAACTGCTCTCGCAAGGAGAAATTGTGGCCAATAGCCTTTTGGACTACCTTCACCGCCACCCGGAAATAGAAGCTGTGTGCAGCAAAGGTGATAGCGTGGAATATTTTACCACTGAATCTGCCGAAGATTTTGACCGAAAGGCGGCGATATTTCTGGGGCATGAAGTGCGGTCGAAACATTTGGCATTAGTCGTCTATAAGTGACCGTCTCATAAGTGGGGTTTGGCCTAATGGGTCAGATTTGTTTGGTTCGCCTTTTAAAAATCCCGAAGGGATTTTGAGATCTTACTAACAGTTACCAAAATTTCACGGCGACAACAATTAATTTACTTACGAGACGCCCTCTTGAATTCAACAGTCAATGGTCAACAATCAACAGTCGGACATCAATTTTCGCGGCCACATCCCGGCACTTGACGGGGTGCGGGGCATTGCTATTCTGACCGTGCTCTTGAGTCATTTTTTGATGCGGGAATACTTTGCCAGCGAGCGAACGTTCTTTATTTTTCAGAACGGCTGGATGGGAGTGGATTTGTTTTTTGTGTTATCGGGCTTCCTCATTACCGGTATTTTGCTCGATTCGCGGGAAAAGCCGGGTTACTTTTCGGAGTTTTACCGACGGCGCTTTTTGCGCATTTTTCCACTCTATTATTTTGCGGTGTTGGTGACCTGGATCACCATTGTTTTTATCGAGAAAGCCCCGGAGCGTTTGCAGGGATATGACTCGTTTGTCTGGTATTTTACATTCACGCCCAACATCGCCATGGGCTTGAAAAACGACTGGCTCTGGCACAGTCAAGTATTTAATCTCAATCACTTGTGGTCGCTGGCCATTGAGGAGCAGTTCTACCTCCTCTGGCCTTTGGTGGTGTACTTTATACCCAAGCGCGGGCTGGCGATTCTTTGTCTTGTGCTCCTTGCCATGGGCACGGGCCTGCGCAATATGACCGATCATGTGGTCGGCACGGAACTCTCGGTAGCGGCGTACACCTTGCCGTTTTGCCGGATGGATGGATTGGCGTTGGGGGCTTTTGTAGCGGTGGCGTTGCGGCTGGGTTGGCTGCAGGCACTTCCGTTCAAGTTCTGGATAGCCCGGATAATTTTTTGTTGGACAGGCTGGGAAATTCTTCAAATATTCCTGAACGGAACGGAGCATCGGCTTTATACACTTTCGCCGATTTTATTCGCCACCATGCTTTTTCTCGCACTCAATCCGGACGCCCGCGCGGCCACGCGCCGGGTTTGCGAAAATGCTTTCCTCCAGCACCTTGGAAAATACAGTTACGGCCTCTATGTGTTTCACCACATGTTCGAGTATGCCTGGAAACGGGGTTTTGGCGACTGGCTTCTGGTGAGCGGTTGGCCACCTGTACTGGCCCAAACGGCCTATATTCTATTGGCGTTTGGCGGTACTTATTTGTTGGCAAGGATTAGTTGGGCATTGGTTGAGCGGCCTTTTTTGAGATTCAAATGATATTTAGAAACGGGTGAATAATTTGTGAAAAGCTTCTGCTTAACGTCTGCTTGGTTTTCTGCGTGAAAAATGTGAATTCCCGTTTCTAGCGATACCAATGTTTGCTGTTATTTATTTCGGACAGGATACCTTCATTACCGTTCTTCTGTTTTTTTGGTGTTCGTCATCTGTACACTTAACGCCATCATAGCATTCATTCAACAATTGGTTCTCGCCATAGCCTTTAGCGACCAGACGTTCCCTGCTGATCCCTTGGGATACCAGATAGTCTACAACGGTATTTGCCCGGTTTTGTGATAGTGTTTTGTTGTATGCATCCGAATTCTTAGAATCGGTGTGCGAGCCAATTTCCACCTTGAGGTTTGGGTTGTCTGTCATGAACTGAACCAGGCGATTCAATTCTGGCTTGTATTCTGCCTTAAGAGCGTATTTATCAGAGTCGTAATATATATTATTAATATTAAAATCTTCGTTACAATTTATTTTATTCATGCAGAATTCTAGCTGGACAAACAGGGTCTTATTCCGATCAAATTCGTTGGTAAGAATCGTATCTATCTGGGTCAAATAATTTTCCTTCTTCCCATAAAGTGTATAGGTTGCCTGCTGTTTTAGATGGAAGATAAATTCTCCCTTAGCATCTGTAAGAGTAGACTTAATTTCTGCACCAACCATTTTACTTAGCTTAACAGTTACGCCAACCAATGGAGTATTCGTGTTGCACAAGACCGTTCTCCCTTTTATTATAAAATTGGGGTCCGAGTATAAGATCTCTTTTTGCAGGGTTTTGCCGGGCTGAAACTCGTCTTTCATAGCTTTACTGCCCTCAAGTTTTGTATCATACAAGATGCCTTCAATGGTATAAGTG
>JBBQSW010000076.1:0-11316 GCA_038213575.1 Chitinophagales bacterium
AAAAGATGATTGGGTTGAGCACTCTAAAGTGATAGTGGTGAAATTTTGCCCCAAACACTTGTTGGGGCCGCCACTGCCAAACTGCTCATTTTCAATGACCCTGATAATATTATTGAACGCAGAGAATTGATAGAAGCAGGAAATTACCCCTGAAAGTTGCCTTTTCCCCATCTTTGCCAGTATGAAAAAACTGGCGGTAATTTTGCTCCTTTGCGCTCCGCTTGCAGCCTTCTCGCAAGTCAATTTTGAATCCTCAAATTTGCCCATCGTTATTCTGAATACGAATGGGCAAGGCATCCAGTTGGAACCAGCGTTCAATGATGAAAACACCTTTGAATGGCGCTACGATGTGCTTCCATCGGGCACCTATTTCTACGAAATATTACTCAATGGCCAGCGTGAATCGAGCGGGCGAATCGTGGTATTGCGATGAACATAGCCATCATCGGCGGTGGAGCAGCGGGCTTTTTCGCTGCCATAACTTGTGCAGAGGCCAACCCAGCCTGCCGTGTCACCATTTTTGAACGGGGCAAATCGGTACTTGAAAAAGTGCGCGTGAGCGGTGGAGGTCGTTGCAACGTCACCCATGCCTGCTTTGATGCCCGCGAATTGGTGCGGCACTATCCGCGCGGCAGCCGTGAACTGCTGGGGCCATTTATGCAATTTGGCCCTGAACAAACCGTGGCCTGGTTTGAGCAGCGCGGCGTTCGACTCAAGGCCGAGGCCGATGGGCGAATGTTCCCTATTACCGATGATTCTCAAACAATTGTAGATTGTTTAAGCCGTGCCGCGCACCAAGCGGGTGTTAGTATTTTGACTAGTACGCGCGTGGAGAAAATTGAAATGGTGGCAGCCCTTGAAGGCATGCCAGCATTAAGCACCCAATGGAAAATTGGCCCGGAAATTTTTGACAAAATAATGCTGGCCACAGGCAGCAGCACCACGGCTTGGGAATGGCTGCGCGAGCTTGGGCACAATATTGTGCCCCCTGTGCCTTCATTGTTCACTTTCAACACCAAGGATACCAGACTGCGCGATTTGGCGGGTGTGTCCGTGCCGATGGCTTCCCTGTGCATTCCAGGAACTAAATTGTCCGCCGAAGGGCCTTTGCTGGTGACTCATTGGGGACTGAGCGGCCCGGCTGTGTTGCGTATTTCGGCCTGGGGTGCAAGGGATTTGAATAAATTATACTATAAATTTCCGCTGGAAATCAATTTTCTGCCTGAAAAAAACATCGAAGGTGTATTGCTCTCGTTTCAAAAAATGAAAATCGAAAACGCCAAAAAACTCGTGAAATCCAATCCTTTATTTGGTCTTCCTGCCCGACTTTGGCAGCGACTCATAGAAGCCACGGGGATCGGTACTGAACGCCGTTGGGGCGAATTGGCGAAACCAGATTTGCAAACCTTGGCCATGCAAATCTCAGAAGCACAATTTCAAATCACAGGTAAAAGCACCTTCAAAGAAGAATTCGTGACGGCCGGCGGGATAGCGCTTAAAGAATTGAATTTCAAGACTTTTGAGAGTAGAATTTGCCCCAACCTTTTTCTTGCGGGCGAGCTGCTGGACATTGACGCCATTACGGGTGGTTTTAATTTTCAGGCGGCCTGGACGGGTGGCTGGCTGGCGGGGCGGGCGATGGGTTTAGTCTAGTATTGGGTGGTTTTCCGCCACATCAAATAAACCCAACCCAACAAACTCGCCACAGCTGCGAAATAAAACACCCCTGCCAAATGGCCTGCAAACCAGCCAGCTATTAGCGCCCCGCCTCCGATGGCAATTTCCAGTGAGATATACATAGTCGCCAGTGCGCGGCCTTTGCGGCCGGGGTCACCAAGATCTACGGTCCAGGCGTTGATAGCAGGGGAGAAAATGCCATTCCCAAGTCCAAACAATACGGATGCCAGGTAAAGCATCGGCTTTGAATCGGCCAAGGCAAATGCGAACATGGCAATGGCGATGAGAATGGCCGAAGCTTTCAACACGGGCTCACGTCCTAACCGGTCGGAGATTTTTCCCGCTGAAAGGCGCGTGGAAACACTTGCGAGCGTGAAAATAGTAAAAAATGTCCCCCGGTTTTCTACGCCCAAATGGTCGCTCAAATCAGGCACCAGTGTGAGGATGACACCGTAACTGATGTAACAGCAGATCATTACAACCGCCGCGGGCAGTGCCCGCGGGTCGAACAGGTCTTTTCTGCCCACTTTCAACAAGGAAAAACGAAAGGGTTGCTTTTCTTGAAGGGTTTCTGCCAAACCAGCCAAAATTAACATCGAAAGCACCGCCAGCACTGCCGATGCGTAAAACATTGCATTGATATCATACTGTTTTGCCAGCCAACTGCCCAAAGGTGGCGAGGCGCTGGCACCCAGACTAAAGCAAATGCCGAGCGTGCCCATGGCCTCTCCGCGCCGTCCATCGGGCACAATATCCGCCACATACGCCGAAGTGCCCGTGGGTTTGAAGCCCGTTGAAAAACCATGGAAAAACCGCAAAGCCAGAAAGCCGGAAACGAAGGCCAACTGTGGGTAAAGCAGACTGCAAATAACACAGGCAAAAGTGCCAACGTACATAACTGGGATGCGCCCCACTGTATCTGCGAGTTTGCCGCTAAACGGCCTCGAAATACCTGCTGTGATCGTGAAAAGCGCTATGATAAGCCCCTTGTGATCTTCCCCGCCCAGCGATGTGAGATAAGACGGCAGTTCCGGGATCATCATGTTGAAACTGCCCGCAAACAGGCCGTGCGAGATGCAAAGGAGCAAGAAAGGGCGGGTGTAGAGGGCTTGGGAAGGGGTAAAATCCATGCAATTATAAAGGTAAGGACAATTTGCTGCGCAAAAAACCCTCCAATACTTCCAACCCGCGTTCGAAATCCTGATTGTTGTTCACCACAATGTCAGCCTCTTCCTTGTAAGGTAAAATGAACCGTTCGTAAGAAGGCAGTACGTGGTGTTCGTATTTGTAGAGCACATCGTCCAGCGGATAGCCGCGCTCCACTTGGTCGCGCAGGATGCGGCGGATCACTTTGAGGTTTTCCTTGGCATTTACAAACACTTTCAGATCGAGTTGCTGCGCAATTTTTTTGTAGTGGAAAACAAACAGACCTTCAATGATAATGATGGGCGCTGAACTGAAAACCAACAATTTCGGCTTTGTCTCCGGGTTGTTGAAAACATACTCTTCCAGGGTAACCGTCTCGCCCACTAGGAGCTTTTCGATGTCGTAACGGAACTTCTTTTTGTCAAAAGATTTGGGCAAATCGAAATTAAACTCCCCTTGTGCATCCCTGTGTTGTTCCTCGCGGGGTAGATAATAATCGTCCTGTGAGACAATACAGACTTGTTCTTCTGAAAAAGACTGACGCAAACGGCGTATAAAACTTGTTTTGCCGCTGCCGCTGCCTCCGCAAATTCCGATGAGAAATGGCTTCATAGATTTTTCGATTTTTCGATTGATTCGATTGGACACTGGTTTTCGGGCTATTCAGGTTTCTGCCTTTTTTAGTTCAGAGGAGGGGCAAAAATAACGCAATGGGCAAAACTTCCTTGATTCAAAAGTGAGGTCGTACATTTCGGCGGTTTTACAAGATAACCGAATCAATCGTCTAATCGAATCAATCGAAAAATCATGGATCGTTTTATCGGGCTCATCGGCATCGTTGTTATCATTGGCATTGCCTTTTTGCTTTCCAATAACCGCAAAGCAATCAATTACCGCACCGTAGGTATGGGTTTTTTGCTTCAAGCGGGTTTGGCCGTTTTTATTTTAAAAACCTCCGTTGGAGAGGCTATTTTTGGCTGGTTGGGCAAAGCCGTCACCAAAGTCCTAGACTTTTCTGTAGAAGGCGCTCGCTTCGTTTTTGGCATTTTGGCCGATGACAAAGCCTTTGGCAAGGTAGTCGAAAGCACTGAAAAGACAGTAGGCGCACAACCCTGGAATGTAGACGGCCTCGGCGATCCGGTCTTCGTGAGCGGGTTTATTTTCTTTTTCAAAATCATCCCGACCATCATTTTTGTGGCTTGCCTGGTGAATATTTTTTACCACATAGGTCTCATGCAATGGATTGTAGAAAAGCTCGCAAAAGGGCTGAACTATATCATGAAAGTGAGTGGCGCGGAGGCGTTGAGCAATATTTCAAGTGCATTCGTGGGACAAGTAGAAGCCCAGATTATGATCAAACCTTACCTGAAAGGTATGACCATGTCAGAGCTCATGGCCTCGATGACGGGTAGTTTTGCCTGCATCGCCGGGGGCGTGATGGCGGCGTACATTGCCTTTGGCGTGAAAGCTGAATACCTGATTGCTGCCAGTATCATGGCTGCGCCGGGTGCACTCGCCATTGCTAAAATAATGTGGCCAGAAACGGAAGAGTCTGAAACACAGGGCGTTGTGAAACTCAAAGTTGGAAAGCAACACTCCAACATCGTAGATGCTATTTCTGCTGGCTGTACCGACGGCCTCAAAGTTGGCCTCAATGTTTTGGCCATGCTCATTGGTTTCCTTGCTTTGATAGCACTCGTCAACTATATTCTTGGCGCGGCAGGCGGCCTAGCGGGGTTTCCTGAATTTGGGTTGAACAGCATTCTTGGCGGACTTTTTTCAGGTTTTGCGTTTGTGATGGGTGTACCTTGGCATGAAGCCCCCCAGGCCGGCGCGCTCATGGGCACCAAATTGGTGGCCAACGAATTCGTGGCCTATCTCCAGCTCAAACCGATCATTGAAGGCCAGCTGCTTTCTGAAAAAACCATTGCCATCGTGAGCTTTGCGCTCTGTGGTTTTGCTAATTTTGGATCCGTCGGCATCCAGATCGGCGGCATTTCGGCCTTGGAGCCTAGCCGTCGGGCAGATTTGGCTAAATTGGCTTTCCGGGCGCTTATTGCGGGGACATTGGCGAGTTATTTGTCAGCTACCTTGGCGGGATTGTTATTCTAACAAATTGAAAGTGAAGCAACGGTGAGAGAAACAAACACAATTGGCATTAAGAGAACTTCCCTAAAGTATCATCCCGCTTCTTTTGGGATTGATAAGCTGTGCCTTTTGATACTCCCTTTGCTATTTACAACCTCTTTCTATACCGTGCCAGAGCTTCAAGGTTTTAAAAACTTGGAAGCTCTGCACCAAGAAAATCAAAATAAAACTTGCAACCCCGCGAAAGCCAACGCTTATGACACAAGCCATTCTTCTTTCCCTATAAGCGCCGCATCCGACTCCCTCCTTTTCCTTGAAAAGCAAAAATACGCGCTAGAACAAACCTCCATCCCAGCCAAAACTCTTGCCGTGGCACGCAGCTTTGTTGGGACACCCTATGTAAACGGTTGTCTCGACCGTACTTCTGAAGAATGTTTGACCGTCAATCTTTGCGAACTCGATTGTTGGACTTTTGTGGAAAACAGTCTCGCCATCGCGCTTGCGGAACCGAGCGATTTTTATTCATACCGAACTCATTTACAGGAACTTCGATATTGGGGTGGTAATGTGAATGGATATGGATCGCGTATCCATTATTTCACGGGCTGGCTGCTGCAAAATGAAAAACGCGGCATCCTTCAAGACCTTACTGAAACGATGGGAGGAATACCCTACCGAAAAAAAATAGGCTATATGTCTGCCCGTCCGGCCAAATATCCCAAGATCAAAAACCCTGAAAATCTCCGCAATCTCCAAGCAGCGGAGCGCCGCATCAATGCACACCAGTGGTACTACATCCCTAAAAAGCGGGTGGCTGCCATGGAACACCTGATTCAAGAGGGCGATATTGTGTCGCTCACCGCTTGGAAACCCGAGTTGGACATAGCGCACCAAGGCTTTGCGGTGAAAATCAACGGGCGGATTCACCTGATGCACGCCTCCTCGCTGGGCAGAAAAGTGATTATTTCCAAGCAGCCTTTGCCTGAATATCTGGCTACACAAGTTGGGCAAACGGGGATTATGGTGGCACGGTTGCGGTAAGTAATTTTAAAAAGGAGGGTGTTTGCCTGTTGCCGTAAGCGCAGTGCGTAAGTTAGTTAAACCAGGGCGGTTGAGACGTAATCGCTGAATGGTAGCTAGACCAGTGAGCGTTAACCCTTCTAAATGAGTCATTTTTTCCGTCCATCTAAAATGCTCGCTCCAAATGTGCAAACGAGGATTGAAAAGAGAAGCCACCGCACCTGAAATTGGGTCAATTGCTTCGATGGCTGTGAATTTGAAGTTGTTACAACCAAAACATGAAAGTGCGAGATTTTCGGGTTCGTCAGTACCCCCCAAAATACGGGGAAGAATATGTTCTATTGCAAATGGGTCTGAAGAATGATCTGCTCTACTAAGACAATATTCGCAGCACCATTGAGCAAGTTGAGCAACAAATTCTTTAATCGAATCATGCATATTTTGCAGGGGCGATACCTATTTCTAGCAAGAGGTTTTCCAATGATATGTTGCGCAAATCAGCAAGTTGAATCAAATGCCGCATCCGAACTGCGTGCGCAGTCTCTACAACATCAGTCAAAAGCAACAGATCTTCGTATTCGGACTGAGAAATAGCGCCAGCTCTCCTTTTTTCTACGAGTGCGAGATAAGTTTTATGTTGATGTGCCGGTATCCAACGCATAATTTTGTTGCTCAACTGCTCTTCGGTTGAAGCATTGCCATCAGGTGTTGCATCGTTATCACTCAGGCTTTGTACAATTTGCTTGTCGAGGCTTATGCCATTTCGTGCGGCCTCCGTTCGCAGTTGGCGTTCGAGCGTTTCAGAAAGTTCAAGCGTGATAGTCATTGCCAGTGTTGTTTCGTACAAAGGTAAGAAAAAGGGCTCGAATATGCCTCTTTGCCAGTTGCCTCTCCATCTTCCTGACAAATTTTTCCTTTTTCGGCTGATTGCCTCTGCCATTCCGTCAGATTTCCCGGCGTGGCACAACGATTGATAAGTCTGGGATGTCGGCTTTAACGAAGGATATAAATCAATCTGCCAAAGCCACTCTGACCACCAATCAACCAATCACCAATCCACCAATCACCAATCAACCAATCACCAATCACCAATCAACCAATCACTAAAATACAACTTAAGCAAAACATGGGAAAAATAATCGGCATTGACCTTGGTACCACCAACTCTTGTGTCTCCGTAATGGTTGGCAACGAGCCAACAGTGATACCCAACGATGAAGGCGCACGAACTACCCCATCGGTAGTCGGCTTTTTGGACAATGGTGAGCGCAAAATTGGCGCACCCGCCAAACGCCAGGCCATCACAAACCCCACGCGTACCGTCGCTTCCATCAAGCGTTTTATGGGTATGCGCCACAGCGAATCCACTTCCGAAATCAAGCGCGTACCTTACAAAGTAGTCAAAGGTGACAACGATACGGTGCGTGTGGACATTGACGGTCGGCTTTATACCCCGCAGGAAATCAGTGCGATGACCTTGCAAAAAATGAAAAAAGTAGCCGAAGATTATCTTGGCGAAACGGTTACAGAAGCCGTTATCACCGTGCCGGCCTACTTCAACGACTCTCAGCGCCAAGCCACCAAAGAAGCGGGTGCAATCGCGGGCCTTGATGTGAAACGCATCGTGAACGAACCAACCGCAGCAGCCTTGGCTTATGGCCTCGACAAGCGCGATAAAGACATGAAAATCGCCGTGTACGACCTGGGTGGTGGCACCTTCGATATTTCGGTGCTCGAACTCGGCGGCGGTGTTTTTGAAGTGAAATCTACCAACGGCGATACCCACCTCGGTGGCGACGACTTTGACCAGACCATCATCGAATGGTTGGCCGACGAATTCAAACGTCAGGAAAACATTGACCTCCGCAAAGATCCTATGGCACTTCAACGCTTGAAAGAAGCCGCTGAAAAAGCCAAGATCGAACTTTCGAGTGGTGCAGAAACTGAAATCAACCTGCCTTACATCACCGCAGTGGATGGTGTGCCGAAGCACTTGGTAGTAAAACTCAGCCGCGCCAAATTCGAGCAGATGACGGATGCGCTCGTTCAGCGCACCTTAGAGCCTTGCCGCAAGGCGCTCAAAGACGCGGGCATGAAGCCCAACGAAGTAGACGAGGTGATCCTCGTGGGTGGTTCTACCCGTATCCCGCGCATTCAGGAAGAAGTCGAGAAGTTCTTTGGCAAAAAGCCGAACCGCTCGGTGAACCCGGATGAAGTCGTGGCCATTGGCGCAGCCGTACAAGGTGGTGTATTGAGTGGCGCAGTTACCGACGTGCTGCTGCTCGACGTTACCCCGCTTTCGCTCGGCATCGAGACCATGGGTAATATCTATGACGTGGTGATCGAAGCCAATACGACCGTTCCAACCAAGAAATCGAAGACCTATTCTACGGCTTCAGACAATCAGCCGCAGGTGGAAATTCACATCTTGCAAGGCGAACGCACCATGGCGCGCGACAACCGCTCTGTAGGCCGATTCATACTCAATGATCTGCCACCTTCACCACGCGGTGTTCCACAAATTGAAGTCACCTTCGATATGGACGCCAACGGTATCCTGAGCGTAACGGCTTTGGACAAAGGCACAGGCAAACAACAGAACATCCGAATCGAAGCCAGCACAGGCTTGAGCAAAGAAGAAATCGCAAAGATGAAAGCAGAGGCGCAAGCCAATGCTGAAACTGACCGCCAGACCCGCGAACGAGCTGAAAAACTGAACGCTGCCGACTCGCTCATATTCCAGACGGAAAAGCAGCTCAAAGACTTCGGCGATAAAGTGCCCGCCAACCACAAAGAGACCATCGAGAAAGCACTCGAAGAACTCCGCGAGGCGCACAAGGTGCAAGACATCGCTCGGCTTGACACGGCCCAGGCTGCCCTAACGGAGGCTTGGAACGCTGCCAGCCAGGAAATCTACGCCGCGCAGCAAGCCGCAGGGGGAAGCGAAGCAGGTGGCGCAGGCGCCGCCGAAAATCCGAACGGCTCTGCTACGGGCGGACCGGCAGGAGGTGCAGGGGGCGAGGCGCAGGATGTGGAGTTTGAGGAAGTGAAGAGCTAATAAAACAAGGACAAGACAGATATGCGGCAGAACGGCTTATGGCTGTTCTGCCGTTTTTTATTTCGGGTAAGTACGATTGTTTTCCTCCAAAATCGCGATTTTTGCACAAAATACCCAGTCATGACTGCACTCGAAATTAAAGACAAACTCCATCAGATGGTCAATGAAACGGACGATGTAGACGTTCTGGAACAAATTGCACTGCTCTTCTCCGCGCTCCGCGATGAAAAGAGTCTTTGGGATACCATCGGTGAGGCTGAAAAAGTTCAGATCCAGCGAGGGTTAGAAGATTTGCATGCTGGCCGCACCAAATCCAACGAAGAAGTACGGGCGAAAGTCAGAGAGATCCTTACACCGCGCCGGAGCCAATGAATACAATTCGCTGGACGGGATGGGGCAGAGGATACCTATGTGGAGTTTTTAGGCTCGGTGTACGACTACTCTGCCGATGCAGCAGTTTTCCTCGATGAACTATTAGAAAATTTACTTGACAGGCTATCCAAGTTTAAACACCTTTGTCCGCCAATCAATAAAATTGCGGGGCTTCGTAGGTGTGTTCTTACTACAAACATTGCTCTTTCTGTTTCCGTGAATGCCGGCTTACCTAACCTTTCCCATATCCCCCACAGGCACAAACGCCGCCCAGAAAAACGGGTGCCCATTCCCCACCGACGATTCCTTCAGAAAACGCTGGCGCGCCAACCGCAATGCTTCGTCTTTGTCTTTTCCCTGCCGCAATTCCCGGTAGAATAAGCGCATGAGCTCCGAAGTGCTCTTGTCGTTCACGCTCCAAAGACTGGTCACGATGCTTTTGGCGCCCGCGTAGGTAAAGGCCCGCGCCAAAGACAACGGTGCATAATGGCCGTTTTCCAAAAAAAATGACAATTGCCTTACGATTCCGCTTTGCCTATATGGATAAAATCCAAATAAAAATAAGATCTTTGCCTCCGCAAAAAATACCCGGTACCGATGAAATAACAAGCTTCCCATTTTTCAGCACATAAAAACACCATGACTAATTTTTTCAAAATTACCCTGTCCATCTGCTCAATAGCCTTGGTTTTTACCGCTTGCGGCGAAAAGGACAAAGACAAAGCTCCGCTCAGCATCCCAGCTGCCTATGACGGCACTTCATTTTCAGCCAATACCGTCACACAAGATGCTGTCCGTAACCAATTGGAGGCACTTGTGACCGAAATCAAAAAAGGCCGCACGGCGGGTGTAACCGTGGATTATGCCACCATTTCAGGCTTATACACTTCAGGCACTCCCAGTCTGAAAAGCATCACTACCGCCTATTATGCTGGCCGCCTCGAAGGCACGGGCAACTGGCTCGATGAATTGGCCAAAGCCAGCGGGGGTGCCTATACCCTTGGTATTCCAACGGGGCAGGGTGGAACCTTTGGCGGGTTCCTTTTTGACGAGAACGGCTTGGAACCTGAGCAACTGGTGGATAAAGGATTGTTCGGTGCTGCCCTCTACAACCACGCGGTTTCGCTCATGCTAGGCACTATGACACCCGCCACTGCCGATCAACTGCTGCGCATTTTTGGCGCACACCCGGACTTTCCGAACACGCCGACTGCTGCCAAGGCCGCCAACCCTGACAAATTCATGGCCAACTACGCCGCCCGTCGTGACAAAAACGACGGTACCGGGCTGTATTTCCAGATGAAAAATGCCTTCATCAAACTACAAGCTGCATTGAAAGCAGGTGACGACTACAACGAAGAGCGCGATGAAGCACTTGTTGCCCTTCGAGAAACCTGGGAAAAAGTGAACGCAGGTACGATGATCAACTACTGCCACAGTGTTATTTCGACCCTGAGCGCTACCAACCCGTCCGATGCCCAAAAAGGGAGCGCCCTTCATGCTTATGGCGAATGCGTGGGTTTCATGCACGGCTGGCGTACCATTTCGCAAGACTACAAGAAGATAACCGACGCAGAAATTGATGAAATTTTGGTATTGTTCAATGCACCCTATAATGGCGCCCCGGCTTCCTATAAGTTTGCGACCGATCCGATCAATGAGCTGCCGAAATTAACGCAAGTTATCAGCAAATTGAAGGCTAAATACGGCTTCAGCGATCAAGAAGTGGAAGACTTCAGAAATAACTGGGTGGCCGTACAGGGCCGTTAAGACTTCTTTTAGCATACGTTTGCTAAACTTTCAAAGCTTAGTAAACGTATGCTAAAAGTACCATTTTTCAATTTTTTATTCCAGAATAAGTATGCCGAACAGAACTACATTTCTACTCTCCTTCATACTTGTCTTCGTTACAAGTTGCGATAAAAAGGGAAAGGATCCTGTCAATGCTTTCGACC
>JBBQSW010000077.1:0-11107 GCA_038213575.1 Chitinophagales bacterium
ATATTCACTAAACGCCGGGAATATTCCGCTTCGTGGGCTTCGTAGGTTTGAACTTCATCCAGGGTAAAGTGCCCAATGACGGTGCCTGCCAGGCGATTGCGCAGGCGGGGATCAGAACGAAGCGCGTTGGAAATCCATTCCAATCGGGCGGGCGGGGAGAGCTGAAAAAAAACGTTTTTGCGTTTCTGTATTTCTGAAACAAACAACTGCACCAGCAGCTCATGTTGCAATTTCAGGATGGGGCGGAGGGTTTTGTTTTGAAATTGTTCTTCCGGCTTTGAAGTAAGGGTCGGTAGTTGCAAGTCTGGTCGTAATTGGAGTAATTGCTGTTCGTCGCGCATAGTAGTGAGGTTCAAAAGCTACAAGGTAACAATGGTTTACGACCCGTTGCGTTTTCTCTTCCAAATACTTTCCACATGAAACTTTCCGCAGGTCTATTTCCGCTCGTGTTGTCTCTTTTAGTTCCATCGCTCGTTTCCGCCCAATCTATTTTCGATTCGCTTTACGAGGCACAAACCATCCTCCTTTATTTTGATAGTGGAAAACACCTGCTGCACGCTGATTCGGAGCAGGAATTAGACGCTGGGATGTTGATAACCAATGGATTATCGGCGGATAAAACACTCCGAATTACGGCTCATGCGGACTCGGTTGGCGGCTTCCAATACAATGAAAAATTGGCCAAACGAAGGGCGGCATCGGTGGCAGAGGCATTAAAAAAGCGCGGAGTACCCCAATCCGCCATCATCTCGATTACTTCCTTTGGCGAACGACAACTAGCAACCCATTCCGCTACAGAAGAAGGGCTTCGGCTCAACAGAAGGGCTGTGATCGAGATTGCCCGGAAAATCCCGATGAGCGTTTTTGAAGGCCGGGTAACTGATTCAAAAACAGGCGCCGGATTGGAATCGGTTGTCACGTTCTCTTCTAAAACCCGCAACGATTCTGTTCAAACCGACACATCAGGTCGTTACAGCGTTCGCTTGCCTAAGGATAGTGTGGTGCGCAGGGAAGTACAGGCCAAGGAACACTTTTTTGAATCCGCTACATTTAAAGTGTTTGGAAGCCCGGAATTGTACAAGAAGTACAAGGTTTCCCCGGATATTCAACTGCCTCCAGCAACGCCGGGGGAAACGGCTATTTTGCGCAACCTGTTCTTTATGGGCGATCAGGATGTTCTGTTGCAGGTTTCGAAGCCGGAGTTGCCTAAAATATTGAAATTCTTGCATTTAAATCCTGATTTGGTTATCGAAATAGGGGGGCATATCAACTTGCCCTATCCCAAAAAACATAATTTTACCCTCGCTCCTGGCCAAACACCCGAGGCCTATATATTGTCAAAACAAGATTCTTGGAAAAAAGACCTTTCTACTCGACGCGCCAAAACCGTTTTTGTCTGGTTGGTTCAAAACGGCATCCCCCAAGAACGGATGACCTTCAAGGGCTACGACAACACAAAAATGCTTTTTCCGCACACGATCAATGCCCAAGAACAAGAGCAAAACCGGCGAGTGGAAATTACGGTCATAGGGAAAATGTAAATAGAGGAGAATCAAAATCTGTGTCAACGGCTGATTACACCCCTTACCCCTTCAGGGCAATATCGTTGACTTGTGGAATTTAACCACCACGAAGTGGTTGAATTTGAATAGCCTCCGATGCAATCGGGGGGAATATAAGCAAGGGTAACAGGGGAGTTTATACGAAGATTGAGCAATCGAACCAATCTTGCCAATCGAACAATCCCCCAATCGAATCAATCTCCCCAATCGAACAAATGCCCTACCTTCGCGCCCATGCTCCTCACCCTCCTACACAAAGAGTTTTTGCTCGAATTCCGCCAGCGCTATGCCCTGAGCGGCATTGTGTTGTATGTGTTCAGCATGGTTTTCGTGGTGTACATCGCAAGCATCAAAGTGAACGCTCAGGTTTGGAACGTGCTGTTTTGGCTCATTGTGCTGTTTGCCAGCATAAATGCAGTGGTGAAAAGTTTTGTGCAGGAAAGCGGGTCAAGGCAATTGTATTACTACCAGATTGCCGATCCTTCGATGCTGTTGTTGGCGAAGATCATTTACAACACCTTGTTGTTGTTGACCTTGAGTGCGCTTTCGTTTGGCGCCTACAGCCTTGTGGCGGGGAATCCGGTGAAAGATATGCCCTTGTTTTGCCTCACGGTGGCCTTGGGGAGCGTGGGTTTTAGTATTGCTTTTACGTTTATCGCCAGTATTGCGGCCAAGGCCAACAACTCGGCTACCCTGATGGCGATTTTGAGTTTTCCGGTGATTTTGCCCATTTTACTCACCTTGATCCGGCTCTCACAAATTGCCCTTCGGCTTATGCAAGACACTTCTTACCAACGCGACATCATCAACCTGCTGGCGATTGATGCAATATTATTGACGTTGACTTTTGTGCTATTTCCTTTCATCTGGAAAGATTAAAGCAATGAGTGAATGAGTTTGACCCATCGAGCGTGTTGAAAAATCTGAGTCAAATGCTGGTTACACCCCCCATTCCTGAAGGGGAGTTTGTTCGAATAGGTAGATAATTGTTTGTTACCCATTAAGTTATCAATATCTGTGTATTCAGTAGGAATGTCTCGTAGCGGCTTGTGCCAAATACGAGGGTAAAACCATAAAGCAAAAAAATCCGCACCCCAATGATTGCCTCCAATGGTGCTATTGGGTATTGGCAAGGTTGGGCGGCTGGAAACCGCACGAAAAACAAGCTGGCGTTATTACCATATTCAGGGGTTGGAGCGATTTTCAGAAAATATTCGATGGCTGGCACATGGCTAAAACTTTTGTGTCCTAATCGTAGCCCTTAAGGCGTAGGGGGTGAGCCCAAGAAACGAACCCGTCTTTGAATGAATGCAGAGGCGACACCTCCTCTCCCGATTCTCGGGGATCGGAGAGGTCGCCTCGGTGCTGCGCCGTAAACGGCGCGGGTCCCGACGGCATAAATGCCGTGCTACCCGCCGTTCGCCCGCCCAAAAGGGTAAAAGTTTAAAAGAGCCAAAGGTTAATAGCCTCGCACGACCCGGAAACCGAAATCGCTGCTTCGAATGGCCGGATAGTGATAGGAGCGATTAGCCACCCGGCAATCCTCTGGATCAAGGTACCACGAACCACCGCGAAGCACACGCCAGGAACTTTCCGAACCAGCGCACCCCGCATAAGGCTTATACTCATCTTCACACCATTCCCACACATTGCCGCTCATGTCGTACAATCCCAATTCGTTGGCTTTGCGCTCGCCTACTGGGTGAGTTTTATTGCCTGAATTGCCTTTGTACCATGCCACATTGCCAATCAAGTTATCTCCTGCGTAAACATATTTTTTTCTTTTATTGCCCCCGCTCGCGGCGTATTCCCATTCTTCTTCCGAGGGCAGGCGGTAGTTTCGATCCGGGAAGCGGGCGTTTAGTTTGTTCAAAAATTCCTGCACATCATCCCAAGAAACAGATTCCACCGGGCATTCCTGACAGTTTTCTTTGTTGAAATTCGAAGGATTGTTGCCCATCACTTCCTGCCAATCGGCCTTGGTTATTTCGTATTTGCCAATATTGAAACTGCTTACGGTGACGGAGTGCTGGCATTCATCAGTGCTGCGATCTTCTTCACTTGTCGGGCTGCCCATGGTGAAAGTACCGCCTTCAACCGGCACCATTTCGAGGCCGGATTTTCGGTTTCGGAAGGGTTCGGGAGCAAGTATACTCATCGTTCCCATGTGTCCGGATGAACTTTCGGGGAGTTCCGCCCCTGTCACCTCCGGGCATCCCTCCTTCCCAGCCAATCCCTTCTCGTTCACACACTTATCCTTGTGGTCCGGCACTCCATCTCCATCCGTGTCCGGGCAGCCGGCGTAGCGTTTTTCGCCTTTTTTGTCGGGGCATTGGTCGCCGGAGTCCGGTACGCCGTCGGCATCGCGGTCTGGGGGTGAACTGGGTGTGGGGCAGCCACGGTTGGCCAGGGTGCCTTTTTCATAATCGCAATCGTCGTCTTTGTCGGGTATACCATCTTCGTCGCTGTCAGGGCAACCGCTGCTGTGGGTGCCGTAGTCGTCCGGGCATTGGTCGCGGGAATCTGGCACCCGGTCGCCATCGCGGTCAGCGGCTTGGCCAAGGCCTGGATCCCCTCGGGCGCGAAGGAATTCGTCGCGTTTTTTCCAGCCCGTGGCCACGGCTTCGCGGCGGGCTATTTTGGGCGGGTGAGTCGTCGTTTCATCTTCTTTTTCAAGGCTTTCGATACCGCCCTGGGCTTCGTACAGATTCGCGCCGAGCATCCGCAGCACCGAGCCAGAGAATCGGTCGGCTTCGAGTTCGCAGACTTTTCGGCGGCGCATGTCGGTCTCGCCAAAGTTATCATTGTTGAGGTGGTGGCCAATTTCGTGTGCCAACACGGAGTAGGCGGCCCAACGGGTGCGCTCATCGCCCTTGAATTTTTCTAAAAAGGTAGTGGAATACAGGATGTAACGCCGGCCGCCTGCTTCGGTGGCAACGGCATTTCGTACTCCAGAGGCTTTTACTACAAAGTTTTTGGTCAATCCCAGCGCGTCCACGATTTCGGCCACGATGCGGTCGGCCTCGTCGGAAGGGTCGTACAGGTAGGCATCGGAATTGGGTTCGATGTCGTCGAAGGAGCAACTGTTTTTAATGCGCAAGGAGCTTGGTTGGGCGGTGGCAGCAAGCGCAGCTCCAAGTAAAAGGGAAAGTAGAAAAGTTCTCATGGCGGAGTGGAATGGCTGGTATTAAGGCAACAAGGTAGAAAAAATTGGAAAAAATGAGTGGGCAGGTTCCATTCCTGCAACGAAAGGAATAAGGTTTTACCGAAGCATCAAAAAATATCCATTAGACATGCCACCACAATTTTTCCCGCCCCAAGGGTAAGCTTTCCAGTAAACTTCGATAACAGGGAAAGCAACCCGCGGAACACCGATTTCCTTCTCATCCATTTCAATGGTTTTACTATGAAAAATCTCATCGCACTTTTCCCAAAATCTTCAAAAAAACTGTTCCTTTTAATCCTCATTTTCAACAGCTTAGCTCTTTTTAGCCAAACTTTCCAGACCGCCATCGGCTACCCTGCGCCGACCGACGAACGCGGCGCGAGCGGCCTAATCGCCAACAACGGCAATTACCTCATCCTCGGCGGCAACCTCCAGCACCCCAGCGGACTTTTCAACCCGGCAGGCGATATGCAACTGGTGCGGCTCGACCCACTTGGCAACCTGCTTTCCCCCTCCAAAATACTCGGTCAGGACGTGGGCGAAACCGCCACCTGGATCGAAAAAGCCTCGGATTGTGCTGGCGCCCAAGGGTACATCATCGCTGGAAATGAGTTCAATGGGGGTAATAACAATATGCTGCTTACCCTGACCGACGGGGGCGGAAACCCACAATGGGTGCGCCGCATCGGAACGCCCAACACCGACGAAAAAAGCGCTTGCGTGAAACAAGACGGCGCAGGCAATTTTATCCTCGTCGGCACAAAAACCGACCCGATCTCGGGAATCTCGGTCATTCAAGCTGTAAAAACTGATTGTGCCGGCAGTCTGCTCTGGGAATGGACTTACCGGTTGAATGGAAGCGCGAACGTTTCATCCATAACCACCTTTGCTACCTTCCAATCGGCTTGCACCAATTTGCCCAATGCTTACTTTTTGACGGGAAAAGTCGCAATCCCAGGTGGCAACGAACAGGTTTTTATCCTCAGCATACAAGTCTCCACAGGCAATGTGTCCTGGATAAAAACCTACGACATCGCCCCCAATACGGACGACGCAGGTACTTGTATTCAAGGCAATTGCGGTGGCCCCGCAGCCATTGGAAGCCTTTGGGTATCGGGCTATTCGCACGAATCGGGCGGCAGCGATCCGCGCAAAATATTGATGATACAAACCGACTTGAGTGGCAATCTGGTGTGGGCCAACCATTACAACATTCAAAATAGCCCACAGGAAACCGCTACACACTTTCAATTTGGGTTGAACAACCAACTCGTGCTGACCGGCAAAGCAGAAAACACGGGCGTGCCGGAAACCGGACAGTGTATGCTGATGCGCATAAGCGACAACGGCAGTTCACTTGACTGGACACGGGTGTACCCAATGGGTTTTGCCTCGCAGGGCAACCGGGTAGAACCGAACGCTGGCGATGAATATTTCATCACGGGCCACACTTGCGAGATGATCCAATCGAATGTTTTTGATTACAACATCCTGGCCATCAAGGCCAACAAGATTGGAATGACCGAAAGCGAATGCCACCACTCGCCCGAAACAATCATCATTCCACAGCAGCCCATCACGACATCGGTGCAAGCAACGCCCAACATTCCGCAGGACTTTTTCCCTTCGAGCCTGGCCACGGTATTGTACGATGACAAGCAGACTTTTTGTCACAACAGCAGCCCGATAGACCCATGCGACACGCTGGGACTGAATGCTAATTTTACTTATTCGGTGAGCGGCAACACGGTCACGTTTACTGATCTCTCTAGCATTGGCAGCGGTTCGATCTTTTCCTGGAGCTGGGATTTTGGGGACGCCAATACCAGCAATTTGCAAAACCCAACGCATACGTATACCAGCCCCGGCTCGTACGTTGTTTGCCTGATTGTGGCAGGCGGCAATGCGGGCGCTTTGTGTCGCGACACCATTTGCTTTGACATTGTCATCCACGACACCCCAATTGATCCCTGCGATTCGATTGGATTGGTGGCAAACTTCTCTGCTTCGGTAAGCGGAAACACCGTCACATTCACCGACTTATCTACGATCGTGAGCGGCACGATCTTCAGTTGGAGTTGGACTTTCGGCGATGCAGGCACCAGTTTTGTTCAAAACCCTTCGCACACCTATTCAAGCACGGGGGTTTACACCGTTTGTCTGGTGGTAGATTCCTACGGCACCAATTCGGCCACCATGATGTGCAGCGACACGATTTGCTTCGACGTGGTGATTGATCATTTGACCGATGGCTGCCTGTGCGACTCCACGTTTTTTGCCGCTGTAGGGGCTGGGTTTACCACCACAGGGACCAACCCGATTGGGTTCACGCCGGTCGCGCTCGACACCTGCGACAAGGTGATTTGGCTCTGGGGCGATGGTTCGCCGAACAGCAATTCTGTCGCCAATGCGACCGTGTTCCATACCTACTCATCGGCGGGCGTTTACTCCGTTTGCATGGTGGTGACGCGGATTTCGATTGATGGACAAATCTGTATCTATGAGTTTTGCAAACAAATACAAGTGTCCGACCCAAAACTCTGCAAAGACAACATCGTCAAGAACGGCGATTTCTCAGCCGGACTCCTACCCGGCAACCTCGGCGGTCCGGGTAACGTAAGCAACTGGACCACCTGGACCAATACCCCGCAAGTCATTCTGGGCGATACCTGTCAGGACGCTGGCGCCATCCAAATGTGGGGCAATCAGGTAGTGGGCGAAAGCATACAGCAGCCCGTCGCATTTACCATGGGCGGCATCTACGAAGTCACTTTTTGCGGAAAATGGTTGAATACCGTGCAAGACAGCGTGCGCTTCCGTTTCCGCGCCTCCACGGGCCTGCCTGGGAGTTACCTGAACTGCTCAGGCACTTGCGACGAAATATATCTCTCGCCCATCCTGACCACCAACTGGGTGACCTATACTTCCACTGCCTGGACGGCCACGCAAAATTTCAATACCCTGACTATCAGCGTTTGGAACAACTACAATGTCAATGACGGGGCCTACGTCTCCTGGTCGCGCATTGACGATGTGTGCATCCGCCGAATCGGCACCAGCGCGACTAAGGATATTCCGGGCCAAGTGAGCGCCACCTTGTTCCCCAACCCGACGAGCGGAGACCTGACACTTGAATTTGGCAAGCCGCTGGAGTCTGACGCACAGGTTTCTATCATGGACCTGACGGGCCGAACGGTGCAACAAATAAGGGTAGAAGCGGGCCAAACCCGCCAGGCACTTTCGATCAAGCAATATCCATCGGGGATTTATCTGGTGCAGGCATTGAGTGACGGCAAACCGATTTGGTCGGGCAAAGTGGTGAAAGATTAGGGGTATAAACCTCCTTATTGAAGTATAATCCTCCCCTATCCCCCGGCCTGCTTGAAGGTCGGGGGATTTTTGAAAAACATCCTGTTCACCCCAAAAAGCTTTGTAATCTTGTTGCCGAAACCAACAATCTTTCGTCCATGAAAAACCTTGCAGTCACTTTTGTTTTCCCACTTTTTTGCGGCCAATTGATCGCACAGAAAACCGAGCCCGCCAGCCAGCCGCCAGCCCGCGTGGTAGATTTTACCGTCGCAGCCAGAGAGCGTGGCTATCAGTTCACTCCACTTCCGCCACCTTTGCAACAGATTGCGGGCGCACCAGAAGCCTACTGGACCTATTACTGGGAGTTCGGCGACGGCAGTTTTAGTTTCCAAGATAAGCCGATTCATATATACCCAACAGAGGGCAATTACAATCCAATCCTGGAAGCTACGGCACACTATGATGATGGTGGTCCGCCCAAAAGAAAAGACAAAGGTGTATTAGCCAATCTCGGCGGCAACCCATCAGGAGGTCTACCTACTGTGTTTGACTCCACCAATCTGGCGATTCGGATGAAACCCAGCCGCCAAGCGCGGGCGAGAGAAGAAATGGTGTGTATCCTCAGTTATCGAAACCTTGGCAGGGTCAGGACGGATGGGCGGCTGCACGTTTTTTTCAACGAAAGAAAATTCCCTTCCTCACATTTCGCGCTCGACAGTGCAAGACTCTATTTCAATGAAAAAGTGGATGACGCGGTCTCTCAGATATTTCCCACAGAAGCATCGCCTGCTCAAGGTTGGACCCTGCTAAATTTACCCTCCCATACCGGTGTGAGCACTTCCTTATCCGGGGATTTTCCTTCCAGCACTATTCTTGAAAACTATTTAGGGGCCGCCAGAGGAGCCTACCGAAATGAAAAAATATGGCGATTCAGCGATCTGCAACCTGGAGAAAAACGCAACTTGTTTGTCTCGCTGCGCGGCACCGACAAGATGCTCAAAGACACCAACGCCTTTATCCATGTAGAGGCCATATTCGCGCCCTTTGACCCGGCAATTGCGCCCGAACGATTTGAACTTGAATTTGAAATCGTGAGCTCTCACGACCCCAATGCCATTATCGTGTCGGATAGTCGGGTGAACTATCGCTCCATTGGTGCAAAGAAAATAGACTACAAAGTACAGTTCCAAAACAATGGGGAAGGCCCAGCCAGTACCGTGGAGCTGAAAGTGGAAATTCCAGAAGGGCTTGATATGAAGCAGATGCGCCCACTGGAATGGTATCCAAAATGCCCAGTTTGCCCCAAAGCCCCCCCGAACACGAGCTGTTTGGACACGATGTCAAGCAAAGAAGGCTTGGTGTTTACTTTCCGAAATATCTATCTGCCGGGCAGTCGGCAGGAAGGCGTGGAAAACCGCGATTCCACCCAAGGTTTCGTCCGCTACCGGATCGAGGCCGAACGGGGCATGCCCAAACGTTCGTTCCGCAGCCGTGCCAAAATAACCTTCGATAAAAACACGCCCATCTATACCAATTTTACCCGCACCCGCTTTAAAGTTGGCCTTTCGCCCGGCTTGAAAGTCGGTTATGGTTTTGAACCGAACTTCAAACAATCAAACAGTTCCACGGGAACTCCAACTGAGCCGTTTATACAAAACGGGTATGTTTTCCTCGGCGCAAGTCTTTCACCTTTTAAATCATGGCGTTTTTACCCGCAGGTGGAGTTGTTGACTGGGATAAAAAGACAGACAACCGGGCCAGAAACCCAGATGAACTTTGCGGATACGATATTCCACAACGCAGACATTGATACCCTTAGTTTTAAAAGCATTACAAGTCAGAGCTCAAGTGGGCATTTTTCTTTTGAATTGCCTTTATTGGTGCGCAAGAATTTCAGCCGCTTCTTTGGTGCAGGCTTTGGCGGATCCTGCCGGGTGTTGTTTGAAAACGGAAAAACGGTGAGCCAAACACAGGAGCGATTGGAGGTTCGGATTTTGGGCTTGCCTCCTAAAATTATTTCTGACACGCTTTATGCGCCAGCGGAAACTTCCAGTCGTGCTACACATTTTCGCTACAACGCCTTTGCTGACCTCACTTTTGGTTCCGTGCGCAAGGGGCTGAACCTCGGCCTCCGCTTTGGTGCGATGCTAGAACCCAAACGGAAAATGCGGCCTTTTGCACAGCTGTCCTTGCAATTGAAGATGTAGAATGGTGGCGATTTAGTATTGATTTTCCCTAAATTGCTGCGCAAAATCGCAGCCTATGACCCGTGTTTCCCAGTTTGTTTTTTTTGCCCTCTTCTTTCTGCTTGGGGGGAATCTATATGCTCAAAACAGCCAAACACTGCACCGCTTTGATGCGAAGATTGATGCGTTTTTTACTGCCGAACAACCAGACAGTTTCTTATTCTATATCGAAACAAAAGCACAACTTGCAAAGCAGGCCGACAGCCTGGCTTTATGGGCCTGGGTGCAATGGGAAAAACAGCAGTTTTTTTCCTCTGACACCAAGAATGCCCTCCAAATCCTCGAACAAACACTGACCCAAAAATGGCGGCAGCCCCGAAACAAAGAAGAGTTTGAGCCATTTTTATGGATTCAAAGCAGCAAAGGCTGGCATCTTTTAACTTTAGGTCGGATCACCCAAGCCATTCAGGTATATGAGCTGGCTGGCTCAATTTATGAACAATATCAATACCCGAATTTTGAAGCGGTTCACTCCATTTACAAACCGCTAGGCAACAGTTATACCCGCCTCGGCGACAATGACAAGGCCATCGCTGTCTTTCAAAAAGCCCTTGCCATCAGAGCTGACAACGAGAGCATGTCAGGGCTTTATTCCAACATTGGTATCGCTTATTGGAACAAAGCGGACTTTATTGCCGCCGAAGAAAACTACCGAAAAGGCTTGTCCCTGTCCGGCATTTCTGATACCAAACGTGGCTTCCTGTTATCGCGTTTGGCCGAAACCATGCTTGATCTTAATCGCACGGTGGAAGCGGCCCGCACAGCCACCGAAGCGACTCGTTTGCTTCGCCCTGAAGGTCCTGACGACACGCGCACCCTCGAAT
>JBBQSW010000078.1:0-11095 GCA_038213575.1 Chitinophagales bacterium
TGCAGCAATCAACAAAATAATGGCCGCTCCGAATGCAATCGGTTCGGTGTAACGCCAATTCGGCGCCGCAATCAGCAGCAGCCAGGGCAGAAAAATGACGATGCTGGCGTACCAGTAGAAGGAATCAGGTGTCATGGAGATCAGTTGGATTGGTGAGATTGGTTCGATTTTTCGATTGATTCGAGTGAGAAACGCCCCAATCGAAAAATCGAATCAATCAAATCACCGCACAATTTTAAGGCTCAAATCAAGGGGCTGTGCAGAGTGCGTGAGTGCTCCCGCAGAGACGAAATTCACCCCGGATTGAGCGTATTTGCGCACATTGAACAGCGTGATTCCACCTGATGCCTCTGTTTCAAAACGACCCGCTACCATGGCCACGGCTTCGTGGAGGATCGGGATTTCAAAATTGTCGAACATGATGCGGGTAATTCCGCCGGTGCCCAGCACTTCCTCCAATTCAACCAAATTGCGCACCTCCACCGTGATATTGAGGTTCAATCCTTTTTCTTTTTGATAAGCGTGGGCGCGTTCCATGGCACGACCGATGCCACCTGCTGCATCTACATGGTTGTCTTTGATCATCATCCAATCATAGAGGCCCCAACGATAGTTTTCGCAGCCACCTATGTTGACCGCCCATTTTTCCAAAAAGCGAATGAGCGGGGTGGTCTTGCGGGTATCCAAAACCTTGACCGGCAAATCACCGACTTCAAATGCAAATCGGCTGCTTAGTGTGGCAATGCCGCTCATGCGCTGCATCGTATTGAGCACAAGGCGTTCGGCTTGAAGCAGGGCACGGGTATTGGATTCTACTTCGAAGGCGGTTTGGCCGTACAATACGTCGGTGCCATCCGGTTTTTGCACCACCATCGAAGAGGTAGGGTCAATTTGTTTGAAAATATATTGAGCGAGTTCTACGCCAGCCAGTACCCCGTAGTCTTTGATTTTCAATACGGCACGGCTTCGGCTGTCGGCTGATATGGTGGCCAATGAAGTATGGTCGCCCTCGCGAACGTCTTCGCGGAGGCCTGCAGCGATAAATTCGCTAATAAGTTGGTCGGTGATTTGTTTAGGACGCATTTGTTGAGTGATAAGTGATGAGTGATAAGTGTTTTATCACTGCTTCCATTTAATGTTACAGCCTCCTGAGGGACGCTGAATGGGGTTAGCGGGTTTACCTGCCAGAACGGCATCCAGCGCGGCACGGAGGTCTTCGCCGGTGGATTCAATTGGGTTTCGTTTGGGTCGGCTGGGATCGAGTTGGCCTCGGTAAGCGAGTTTTAAATTTTGGTCAAAAACATAAAAATCAGGGGTACAAGCCGCATCATAAGCGCGAGCAACTTCCTGAGTTTCGTCGTAAAGGTAGGCAAAATCGTAGCCAACTGCCTCGGCGTGGGATGGCATTTGATCTGGGCCGTCCTCAGGGTGGGTTTCGGCATCGTTGCTGTTGATGCCCAGAAACGCTACGCCACGGGCATGATATTCTTCCACGATCCGCACAATTTCAGGATTGACATACAGGACGTAGGGGCAGTGATTGCACAAAAACATGACCACGGTGGCCTTTGCGCCAGTTGCTACTTCTTGCAGGCTGACTGCTTTCCCGCTTGCCGGGTTGGGCAAATGAAATTCCGGCGCGACGGTGCCGAGTGGGATCATGGTTGATTCGGTGTAGGCCATTTTCAGATGATAGGAGAAGCGCTTTTGAAAAGCAAAAGGAAATCACGCAAGGATTTAAGCGTGGGGTGTTCAAGGTCGAAAACTAAGGCTCCAACTTTGGAAATCACTTCGCTCTGTTTGGTTTCAAAATCATTCAAAATTTCTTTGCCTTCTTTGCCTAAATCTTCTTTTGCTTTGGCGCGGAGGAAGTTGCCCAACCAGATTTTGCTATAGGTGTTTTGCTTAACTTTCAATGGACTTGTTGACTCATTCACACAATCTCGCCAAAGTGCAAGACAGTCGGCGTAGGGCACTTTGTTAGATTCATCTTTTCTGATTTCAAGGAGTAATGTGTCAAGATTCCCTTGCCCCGATGAATCTTTATTGAAAAAGCAAGCAGCTTGGAGGGAATCATCTATACTGGCCAATTCGGATTCTTTGGAAAAGAGCGTTGGCGGCGTACCATAAGCAGCCTCGAATGCTTCGTTCACCAACTCTAAATTTCGCTTAGTATCCCATCGCGTTGGATAATCAAAATCAAGGATAACCCCAATTTTTTCTACGTTTGGATATTTTTTCTCCAACTCTCTTTTGAAGGATTTAAGTTTTGCGCCAATAGCTTCTTTGCCCCTCCGTTCTTGACCCGCTTCATCTTCAAATTTGTGCAAGTCTTCCAAGATCACATCCAGTGCTGCATTTAACCCCAACTTGTCGAGCAATAATGCAATAAAAGCCTTGTCATTGTGGCTTTCTACAATCAGGATACTTTTTGTGGACTGTGGTGTATTCATTCTTCTCCACGATAGGGGTTTTTGTTTTGGATATCGAAAGCCAATGTTTCCATATCCACCGAGTCTCCCACGATTTCCCCAGTACGTTTGCTTTTGTACATCTCAATAAAACGCACTTTCTCTTCTTGCTTATTGGCAATAGCAGCCGCCTGAAATGCGCCAATCATCTCTGCGCTATGCGAGGTGGCAAAAATCTGGACATTTTTCTTCACCGCCAATTGAATGAGCATCCGCCAAAACTCCTGTTGGTTGTCGTGGTGAATGCCATTCTCAATCTCGTCTATCAGCAAGGTGCAGTTGGGGTTGTTGACTACTCGGAGAATAAGATCAGCAATTTTATTCAGGGCATCACCGAAGAAATTAAGCGGTTGCGGCGGTTCATTGTCACGATAAATGTGAATGCGTGGCTCGGCTGGATCCAGATTGATAACATCAATTTTTTTGATAGAATCGTCAATAATCTGAAAAGCACTGAGAACGAAAGCAGCATCTTCATTGAGCTTGGCTTTGTCAAATTCACGAGCAAGAGAGTCAGCAGACTTTTTAAATCCCGTTGGGATAAGAAATGTATCATTTGTTATTTTCACAAAATCGGGATGAACTGACTTAATCATGGCAACCTCACGCTCCCAGTTATACGCTATTTCAGTATTATACTCCTTGTCAGAATATTTTGATGAAATGGTCAACGTAGAAATGCCTACTTCTGACATCGCTGTGCTGTCAACAATTTTCACCAGCTCGCCGTTTTGTTTGGAATTAACGCCATTTTTAAAAGATTTTGGCTTCTCTTCACAGGTTATTTCTATCGAAACCCGATATTCATTGTCATAGGTCCCTTGCAGTTTGATCCCTTGATTTTTATCCTGTTTTAGGAAAAAATTGCCCCAAGCAAGTTCAGGACGTTCTGTAAAAATGCGGGGATTTTCTCCGCGCATCTGCTGCAAAAAAGACACGCTTGCCCATGTCGGCTCATTCTGCAACAAAATCGCCTCCAAAAGTGCCGTCTTCCCAGCATTGTTCTTCCCCCCAATCAGGTTCACCTGACCGAAATTCTCAAAACATGAGTGCCGAAAGCACCGAAAATTTTCGATTTCAATAGATTGTAAGATCATATTTTGGCAAAACTAAGGTTTTTCCGCTTCTACCACCCGTATCCCCAACTCCTCCAATTGCTTCAACTTAATCCCATCCGGGGCATCAATCATCATATCCCGACCCTGGTTGTTTTTCGGGAAAGCAATAAAGTCGCGGATCGAGTTCGCGCCGTTCATAACCGCATTGAGTCGGTCGAAACCAAATGCGATGCCGCCGTGCGGGGGGGCGCCATACTCGAACGCGCCGAGCAGGAAGCCAAACTGCGCCTCCGCTTCTTCGGGTGTGAAACCAAGCAATTTGAAATTCCGGGCTTGCAAATCGCGGTCGTGAATACGGATCGAACCACCACCGATTTCTACGCCATTGATTACCAAGTCGTAAGCATCGGCGCGCATGGATTTGAGCGTATTGCGGTCGTCGCTTTCCATTTTGGCAATGTCGGCGGGCTTCGGCGAAGTGAAGGGATGGTGCATGGCGAAAAAGCGATTTTCGTCTTCGTCCCATTCCAGCAAGGGGAAATCCAGTACCCAAAGTGGCTTGAAATCATCGCCGCGACGAAGGCCGAGCCGACTGCCGATTTCGAGTCGAAGTTCCGAAAGTTGCTTGCGCGTTTTTTCGTCTTCGCCGCAGAGCAGGAAGAGCATATCGCCGGGTTTTGCACCACAGCGTTCGGCCCAGACTTTCAAATCGTCGGGACTGTAAAACTTGTCCACACTCGATTTTGGCGTACCGTCGGCTTCGATTCTGACATATACCAGTCCTTTTGCGCCGATTTGTGGGCGTTTTACCCATTCGGTCAGTTCGTCAATTTGTTTGCGCGAATATTCGGCACAACCAGGGGCACAAATAGCCACGACTGATTCCGCGCTGTCAAAAACTGGGAACCCTGCTGGTACGAGATCGACACCGTTTCCAAATTCTGCGTCTGCAGGCGATTTTAAATCCACGAATTCCATCCCAAAACGAAGGTCCGGTTTATCGGAGCCGAAGTGCCGCATGGCCTCGTCGTAAGTCATGCGGGGGAAATCGCCAAGCGTGATGCCAAGGGCTTTTTGGAACAAATATTGGGTCAAACCCTCGAACGTATTGAGGATGTCTTCCTGGTGTACGAACGACATTTCACAGTCAATCTGGGTAAATTCCGGCTGACGGTCGGCGCGCAAGTCCTCGTCGCGGAAACATTTCACGATCTGGAAATATTTGTCAAAACCCGCCACCATGAGGATTTGCTTGAAAGTCTGTGGGCTTTGTGGCAGGGCATAAAACTGCCCTTTGTTCATGCGGCTGGGCACTACAAAGTCGCGTGCACCTTCGGGGGTGGATTTGATCAGGTTGGGTGTTTCCACTTCTATAAAACCTTGTTCGGCAAGGTATTTACGGGTTTCAATGGCCAGATTGGAGCGGAAAATCAGATTTTTCTGCACGGCATTCCGGCGCAAATCGAGATAGCGGTATTTCATCCGAAGGTCGTCGCCACCATCGGTATCGTCCTGGATGGTAAAGGGCGGCGTCTTCGATGCGTTGAGGATTTTCAGCGCTGTCACCTTGATCTCAATTTCACCTGTAGGGATTTTGGTGGTCTTCGAGGCGCGTTCGATGACGGTGCCTGTGGCTTGAAGCACAAACTCACGCCCCACGGAACGAGCTGTTTCAAAAATTTCTTTCGAGGTGTAATTCTCATCGAGCACCAACTGCGTAATGCCGTAGCGGTCGCGCAAGTCAATCCAGAGCAGAGCGCCTTTGTCGCGTACGATGGCCGACCATCCGCTGAGGGTTACTTCTTTGTCTACGTCGGTGATGCGGAGCTCTCCGCAGGTGTGGGTACGATACATTTGTAATTTGAAATGATAGCAACGTTAAACCCTCCTTCGCCCTAAAGGGCTATGGCGGGTAAAGGCGCAAAAGTAGTCGAATTTAAGAAGAAAAACGGTGTGCCGCAAATGGAAATTGGATAAAAACTGAATCGGCAACCTCTTGTGGAAAGGTCGCCGATTCTGTTTTTGGAGCAATTTACTTCTTTGCTGCTCCCGCAGGCGCCGCAATCGCTTGGGCTTTTTCCATCAGTTGCACCAACTCTTTCCGGTAGCCATTGGGATCGTTTTTCGCGGCTTCTTTGGCGCGACTGATAGCCTGCTCGTAATTGGCCGAGCCTTTGAATTTTGAATCGCGCAGCAGCATGCCAAACTCTGCAATGGACGAGGCCAGCAGGAAGTTTTCACTCTCGGTTTTGCGGTCAAGCGCAGCAGCGTTGAGGCGATATTCCATGAGTTGGCTGGGCTGTTCGCCTTTGGGTTTCTTGTAGCGCAGTTGCAGCACCATCAAGTCGTCCTTGCCCACGGTAACGGAAGTGTCGGGCATTGCCACAACTACCAATGCAGAATCAGCCTTGGTGAGTGGGGGTAAGGACTGGCCAACAGGTACGATTTCGTAAATCGCTGTGACGCGATGTCCCGCGCCCAACTCGCCCGCATCCTTCGTGTCGTCATGGAAATCTTGCGTCGCGAGCATTCGGTTTTCGTAGCCAATGAGTCGGTATCCAGCCACCTGTTCGGGGTTGAAATGCAATTGCAGTTTCACGTCTTTGGCGATGGCGAAGAGTGTGCCGCCAAACTCCTGCATCAGCACTTTTTTGGCTTCGCTGAGTTGGTCAATATAGGCGTGGTTTCCGTTGCCTTTATCGGCCAGACTCTGCATTTTGCCGTCTTGGTAATTGCCCATTCCGTAACCCAAAATGGTGAGGTAAACGCCACTTTTTCGTTCGTTTTCAATAAGTTTCACCAATTCGTCTTCGCTGCTTTGGCCAACATTGAAATCGCCGTCTGAACAAAGGATCACACGGTTGTTTCCGTTGGCGATCAGGTTTTTGCGGGCTGTTTCGTAGGCCAATTGGATGCCTGCACCGCCTGCCGTGCTGCCGCCCGATTCGAGTGCTTCAAGGGCGGCTTTGATTTTGGGTTTGTCGGCGCCAGAAGTGCTTTCGAGCACCAACCCGGCAGCCCCGGCGTACACCACGATGGCCACGCGGTCGTTGGGTCGCAGTTGATCCGTGAGCATCGAGAGCGATTGTTTCACGAGCGGGAGTTTGTTTTCCGAACTCATACTGCCCGAGACGTCTATCAGGAACACGAGGTTAGAAGCGGGCAATTGTCCCACATCAATTTTTTCACCTTGAATTCCAATGGTCATCAGGCGGTTTTTAGGATTCCATGGACAAGGCGCTATTTCGGTATTTACCTCAAAAGAGTGGCGACCGCTGCGGGGTGCATCATATTGATAATCAAAGTAGTTGATCATTTCTTCGATTCGGACAGCGTCGCGGGGTGGGAGTTGGTTGGCGTTCAGAAAACGACGGATATTGGCGTAAGAAGCCGCGTCCACGTCAATTGAAAAAGTGGAGATTCCGTTCAATTTGGCATCCTGAAATGGGTTTTCTATGATGCGGTTGTATTGTTCGCCGGAAATATCGTCAAGCGTGTCCTGGGCAGGTTTTTCCGCTATGATATACTGGCGTGTTTCCTTTCGCGTAGCCTTTTCGGGATGTGGCGCCGGACGCAGGAGCATTGGGCTAGATTTGGAATCTCTTTGTTGTGAGGCCATGAGCACGGCACCTTTTTTTGCCTTGCCTCTGCCAGCAGTGGTAGATGAGGCAGATACCTGTCGTTTAGGAATATTTTTGATCTGCTCTGAAGTAAGTGCTTGACCGGATGAAATGTTGTCTTGCTCAACGATTGGAACTTTGAGGCCAATAACTACGGCCTCTTCAATGGTTGTTGAGGCGGACAAAACGGCATCCAGTTTTCTGGGATTACCAGATTCGACCTTTACGCTTTTAGCCATAAAAGTCTTGAAACCCGTATAAGAGAATACTACATCGTAAGTGCCAGGCTGAAGTTCAATCCGGTATTGGCCATTAATATCTGTGGTGGTTCCCTGAATTACTTTGCCGTCTTGAGAAACGGTGACGGTGGCCCCGATGAGCGCTTCTTTGGTGTCGGTGACAGTGCCAGTCAGAATTGCCTGGTTGGAAAGTGTTTTTGCGAAAAAGGCAAGCAAGAGCAGGGGAAGATAGTTCCAGATTTTCATGTTCGAAGTAAGTTTAGGTGAAAGATGGTGTGAGCGGAAATGATGCAGCCCCGGCTTGTATTGCACAAACCGGGGCTGCATTTTAATTTCCACATTGTGGACCAATAAGGATGGTTGATCAGTAGAGCACGGATTAAATATCAATCAAGTCTAAAATCCGTGTCATCCGTGTTCAGAAGCGATCTTATTCCATCCCCATTCTCTCTCCACCCGCATCTTTCTCCATCCGTTTGAACGCTTCCAAACCGCAATCCAGAAAGGCTTTGTATGCTACAGGGTCGTTCCCTTTTGCGTAGTCCGTGGGTTTGTTTAGCAGCGTTTTGCCATCGTGGTGCATGAGCACATAGTAAGGCTGGGCGCTCACGTCGAAGTTGTTGACTTGGAAGGAGGCCCATTTAGAGCCTACGGTGCGAAGTTTTTCGCCCGTTTTTGGATCGAGCAAATAGGCAAAATCATTGTCGGGGAAGAGGCGCACTTTCTCGTCCACATACAAGGAGACGACGATGTAGTCATTGCGGAGGCGGTCAAGAATGCCATTCAAGGGCCACACGGTTTCTTCCATTTTGCGGCAATTTACGCAGCCATGGCCCGTGAAATCCACAAAAATTGGCTTGTTTTCCAATTTTGCAACGGCCATCGCCTCATCAAAATCGTGGTAGCAATCCAAGCCATGCGGACAGCCGGGGCCGTCGTGGGCTTTGGCTTCATGCCCTTTTTTGAAACTATAATGAACCGGTGGCGCCAGACCGCTGAGCAATGAAAGCGATTGGTAGCTGATCAAGCCCCAGCCTACATAAATGGCAAAAGCAATGGAGGCTAGTGCCAGGGTCATACGCCCTATTCCGGGTTTGCTTTCATTGCCCTTCCATTTCAAAATGCTCAGTTGATAAAGTCCCAACAACAGCGCGCAAAGTATCCAAATGACCATAAATGGCTCAAATTTCAGGATACCCCATTGTTCCACCATGTCGGCAGTGCTGAGGAATTTGAAAGCCAAAGCGAGTTCCAAAATGCCCAGCGTTACTTTCACATTGTCCATCCAGCCACCCGATTTGGGCAGGGAATTCAGCCAGCCGGGGAACATGGCAAACAAGCCAAACGGCAGTGCCAAACCCAAACCGAAGCCAAACATTCCGATGGCAGGTTTCATGGGTATGAAACCCAAAAGCGAGGCGCCGGCATTGGAGCGGGCGGCTTCTACCAAAAGGGTTCCAACGATGGGGCCGGTGCAGGAAAACGAGACCAGCACGAGCGTGAACGCCATAAAAAACGTGCCGAGCAGCCCGCCGCGGTCGGCCATTTTATCACTTTTGTTTACCCAGGAAGAGGGCAGTTGAATTTCATAAAATCCGAAAAAGGAGAAAGCAAACACAACCAGAAGCACGAACATCAGCAGATTGAACCACATATTCGTGCTCATATTGTTGAGCACAGAAGGGCCCAACAAAGACGTAAGCGCCGACCCAAGCACCACAAAAATCAGCACAATGCTGCCTGCGTAAATGAAGGCGTTACGCAACCCTGCTTTGCGGTCTTTTGAGCGTTTCACGAAAAAACTGACCGTCATCGGGATCATTGGGAACACACAGGGCGTGAGCAGTGCAATGAGTCCGCCAATAAAACAAAGCAGAAACAAGGTAAGCCAGGAACCGTCGTCGCTGTTACCCTTGGAGCTGGTGTCGCCACAATTGCCGACAAATTGGGCGGGGTTTATTTCGCGTTTGGAGTAGAAAAAGCCTTTGAAGTTTGGGTCGTCTGGTTTCTTCGATAAAGTGTCGTTTGGCGGGTCTATGGTTACGATTGAATCGGGATTGGGCGGCGTATCTTTTTTCTTTAAACCTTCGGCGGACGTGTTCTCTTTCCCTGTGGTTTCGGATGTTCCACACCCGTTTAGGGTTGGGATTTTGAACGTAAAATCCACATCCTTGGGCGGCAGACACATCTCGTCATTGCAAACCATGAAATTAAGGTATCCATTGATTGCCATTTTGGGGTCTGTCACTTCGACCCGTTGCGTTAGGATGGCTTTGTGCTTGAATTTGGTAAGCATCATGTCGAACACCTTGTCTTGAACTTTGATGATCTCACCGCTTTCTTTGGCCTTGCCCAGGAGCTTGTAATGTGCCCCTGCTTGAAAAGTAAGCGTGGTCGCTACGGGCCCATCCTCACTTTCGAGGAATTGCGAGTAAGTGTACCAGCCGTCCTCAATGACTCCGGTGATGATGAGGTCCACTTGACAATTGCCCACATCCTTGGTAGAGAAGGACCATTTTATAGGGTTTTGCGCAAAAAGAGCCGTAGAAATCAAGACGGCTAACAGGGTGAGCAAGGGGCCGCCTAGGCTTAGGCTACGGCGGATAAAGGTTCGATTACCGGTGTGCATATTATTTGGACAAGAATGGTAAATCAATGGTTGGTACTGCAGCCCTCCAGTGCGGGGATTTTGAAAGAAAAATCTACGTCTTTGGGCGGGAGGCACATTTCATCGTTGCAAGTCATGTAAGTAATATAGCCCGAAATAGGTTTGCTGGGATCTTTCACTTCCACACGTTGGGTGAGGATGGCCTTGTGCTTGAACTTGGTTAGGTTCATGTTAAAAATAGCGTCGTGCACCTTGATGATTTCACCGCTCTCCTTCGCTTTGTCGAGCAGTTTAAAGTTCGGGTTTTCCTGGAACGTAATCGAGGTGGCTACGGGGCCGTCTTCGCTTTCGAGAAACTGGGAGTATGTGTACCAGCCGTCGTCAAGGATGCCCGTAAAAATAAGGTCTACCTGGCAATTTCCCACGTCTTTGGCCGTGAATGACCATTTTATGGGATTTTGAGCAAAGGCAGCAGTGGAAATCATGGCTGCAAACAGCGTGATGAGAGAGGTCTGGATGATGGTGCGCATAATTTTTTGGATAAAATTGGTAAGTATGAAGTTTAAAAACGGCCACAAAGAAACAGCGATTTGGCGCTGTGTTTCGCGCAAAGGCCGGGTTTAAAAGTATTTTAACCGGGGGAATGTCTGTGGTGAGCGTTTTGAGGTGACATCTCCGACGAAGGAGGAGGTGTCACCTCAAAAAAAGCAGCCTAATTTTCGCCCCTGCCGAAGACGCACCACATGCCCCCAACGGGGTGCTGAAACTTCACCCAATGAACGGCAAAACCTTTGTGGGCGGGCTCTTTGGCGGCATCAAAGCGGAAACCCCGAACATCAGGCCGTCAAGTGCGAGCTAGCGGATGTTCAAGGTATTTGTCAAGTCGAAAAGTGCGGTGGGCACGAAACATTCCCCTGATTTTGCTCCAAAACAGGTTCAAGCAAATTGTAGGCATAAAAAAGCCAATAAACACTCGTGGAAGAAGGAAGAATTGGAAGCCTATGATTATTCGGCCATGAGAGAGCAGGATGAACGAGGCAAATTGGTTCAGGCAGAAAAGAAAGGCGAGAAAAAGCGGGAGAATGAAATTGCCCGAGAT
>JBBQSW010000079.1:0-11094 GCA_038213575.1 Chitinophagales bacterium
ATACACACTCATAAAACCTAAACCCTAATCACTAAACCCTAAACCCTAAACCCTAAACCCTAAACCCTAAACCCTAAACCCTAAACCCTAAACCCTAAACCCTAAACCCTAAACCCTAAACCCTAAACCCCAAACCCTAAACCCCAAACCCCAAACCCCAAACCCTAAACAAATTTGATTCAAATTTTCCAATCCAAGCGCAAAGTATAATTCCTGGGCGCTTCCAAGAGTGCAGGGCGTACAGTGTATTCCTCGTTGAGCAGATTTCCGCACAGGGCACTGATTTTAAGCGCTTTGGTGAGTTTGTAGGAGGCGCGAAAATCTACAACGGTGGCTCCTTTGTGTGTTTCTCTAAATTCACGTACAGCCGCAAATTCAGGTACCAGATCATTGGGCAACTGAATCCCTTTTACCTTCCCTACAAACAATTCGTCAATAGCCGTCATAAAGCTGTTGTGCTGCACGGAGACACCCAAAGAGAATGGGCTCATGCTATACTCAACATCACATTTTAAAGATTGGTTGAAACGGTATTTTAGTACATTAGTGGTATCTGATGACCCATAGTTGAATTCGGGATTGTTTTTGTCAAAAACTTTATACCTTGGGGTAATACTGGTAAAACCTGCAAGCACCGACAAAGAACCCGGGCCAATTTTCCCCTGCCCAATAACTGAAATTTCGTATCCAGAAACACGGGTATCGCCAGAATTTTCAGAACGGAATCGTGCTTCGGCATCTAGCCCATTTGGCCCAAAAGAAAGCAGTAGTGTATCCAACACAAACTCCATCATTTTCTGGTACTCTGACACAAAGCCAGTCAGGTCAACATAACCTTGCCAGTTTCCCACTTTAAAACCTTGTTTTACGCCCAATTCAGCGGTCCAGCCAGTTTCAGAAACCAATTGGGGATTGGGGGCCACCGAGTTGCCCACGCCAAAATCAGTACTGATAAATTTCTCGGCAATGGTTGGATAACGATACCCTTGTCCCCAGGAAGCACGCAGGTAAGTGGCCTGGGCCAAATGATAGTTTGCGCCAAAACGAAACACTGGCTTGGCCTCCTTGGTCAAACCATCGGGAATGACTCCAAGCAACTCATTGCGCAAAAAGATGCTGTCAGGGCTATTTTGTACATTTTGCTTATAACGCAACCATGCGGAAAGGTTGAGGCGGTTAAATACTTTGTAATCTAACTGTGCGTAAGCTGCCAGGTTGCGGGCTTTGTACGAGGCGTCGCTGTAAAGTTGAGCGTCCACCGTGTTGTACATTCCCACGGCCCCCATGGTGGTTACCAATCCGATGCGCTCCATATTGCGTTGGAACTGATACTCTCCGTAATAAAGGCGGCTGTCGTTGCTTTGGTTGCCCGAGTTGTTGTTGTGGATGTAAAAATATCGGCTCAGTATTTTGTGACGGTTGCCGCTTTTGTCAAAATATTGTAGGGATGGGTCAATATTGAAGCGCAAGCGGCCCTTTGTAAAAGAAGCCGAACCCGCACCCGGTTGGTATGCCAAGGTGTCTTTTCCACCCCAAATAAAAAAACTGCCACTGCGCCCGACATTGAAATTGCTGTTCAATCCAAGCGTAAGTCGGTCGTTTACCCGGAAGCGGAAATTGGGCGTTATGCGGCCATACCGACTGTAGGTATCGCGGTTGTAACTGTCGCGATAAAGCGCGTAAGAGCCTAGCACAAAATCCAGGCGATTGAATTTTCTGCGGTGAGCAAAACTAAACCCGGTTTCTACGGGCTGTGTGATGCCAGAAGAATCGGTCCCCCACCACTTTTTGACCCCATCTTTCGGATCGCCCCAGGTTTTTCCGAACACCGCAACTTCTGTTTCGGGCTTGTCTTTTGCGTATCCCGTGCGGATATTGATGATTCCGTTCATAGCAGAAGAGCCATACAATGCTGAGGCAGCCCCTTTAAGCACTTCCACTTGCGAAATGTTTTCCACGGGGAAATCGTCCCAGTTTGGCAAACCCGCATCGGGCTGCAAGGCGGGAACATCGTCCACCAGAATCAACACGCGGGTGCCTGCACCGTAAGAAAACCCAGCGCCACCCCGGATACTTGCTTGTCCATCAACGATACTTACCCCAGGCACTTTTATCAGCACCTCATCCACAGAAGTAGAATTAGTGCTTTCGATCAGTTTGGATTTTATGACATCCATGGAAACGGTGACTTCACCGAGTGGCTTTTCAAATTTTCCAGCGGTCACGGTAGCCGTTTGGAGCAAGTTGTCGGCATTGTCGAGTTTTACGGCCAAATCGCGGGTTTCGCCAGCAGCAAGGCGGATCGTAATGGTTTTTTGGGTGTAACCTGTGTAGGCAATAATGATTTCATGGCTGCCGGGGGCAAGAGAAAGGGAAAAGAAGCCTTCTGCATCTGTAATTGCTCCAGACGCACCCGTTTTTACTGCAGCGCCCAATAGCGCCTCTCCGTTGAGGGCATCTGTGATTTTTCCACGTAATGTGGCATTTTGCCCAAAAATGTTTTGGGAGAAGGAGAAAAACAGGAGAAAAAGGAATGGAGACAGATTTGTAAAGTTAATTCTCATGGTATGTTTTCGGTAAAAATTGAAATTGCGGTAAAATGTTTGCGCCGCAAACCTAGGAGGTTTTTAAAACCTTACAGTTTTAAGATCACTTGATTCTGCGGTAAAAATAGAGAAATTTGCCACCTCAAAAATTTTTCTCTGATGAAGCAAACCCTTTGCTACCTGTTTTTCCTCGCGCTACTTTTATCTTGTGCAACGCCTTCAAAAACAAGCGGTACCATGACTGTTTACGCCCTTCGTCTTCATCCCGGACAAGATTTGAAACGTGAATTGGATGCTTTTGCTAAAGCGCATCACCTGCAAGCAGGTTTCATTGTGACTTGCGTGGGTAGTTTGCGCAAAGTCGCCCTCCGCCCTGCCAACCAGCAAGTACCATTACTGCGCGAACAGAAATTTGAAATTGTCTCGCTGGTGGGTACGCTTTCGCCCGATGGCTCGCATTTGCACATTGCTCTTTCCGACAGCACGGGAGCGACCATTGGTGGGCATCTGCTGGAAGGGAACGAGATTTATACAACAGCGGAAATTGTGATCGGAGAAGCAGAACACCTAAAATTCAGTCGCGAGACGGATCGAATGACGACCTTTAAGGAGTTGACGATCAAGCAAAGAGACTGATTAATCTGCAAAGACATCCTTCAGCTGGATATTAAGGCCGGGCAGGATGGGCGTAGTGAGGTCGTCGTCTTCGGTAAAAGGCTGAATGCCGTAATATTTGCCAGCTTCATTGAGTCGAAATACTTGTACCGCCTTTTCAGTGAGCGATACAATCCAATATTCAGTTACTCCACTTTCCTCATAAACGGCATACTTGTCCTTCATTTCGCGCTTGCTATTTCCCGGAGAGAGAATTTCAATAACTATGTCTGGCGCGCCGATACAGCCCCTGTCATCCAGCTTTGAGGGGTCGCAAATTACGCAGATATCAGGCTGTACCACCGTAACAACATCTTTATTCTTCTTTTGGCTGAAATACGGCAGCCGGACATCAAATGGAGCGGGATAAACTTTGCAAGGACTGTGTCGAAGGGCATTGCCAATGGCCAGAATTAAATTGGTTGTTACTTGCTGGTGCGCTCGCGAGGGCGCAGCCATTTCCAAAATCTTGCCTTTTATAAGCTCTACCCGCTCCTCAAATTGCCAGAGCAGATAATCGGCGTAAGTGTACGATTTGTTCGGATCGAGTTGGGAGAGCGACGTAATCATGTGCAGCGCAGTTTCAGGCAAAGGTAAAACTTGTTGCCCTGCAAAACGCGCCTTTCCCGAAAAGAAACCCCGCCAAACGCGCCATTAAGAGTGCGGGGTTTCGTACCTTCGCGCACTGTTTTGAACAGAAAAACGAAATTGCAAACCATCGAAAAACTTAGTATGAAACGGATATTCACCGTGCTGCTTTTGATCTTTGGCTTCGTCCTGACTTTGTTGGGTCTTTTGTTTAAATTGGAAAGTTGGGAACTAGCCAATGAAATGCTGATCACTGGGGTAGCGATGGGTGTCACAGCAGGAATCCTGTTGTTTTCCAAAGCATTTTCTGTTCTAAAAAGTCAAGTTTGAGCGGAGTTTAGACCTCCGTTGTTGATTCTTGCCTCCGGGACTATACTGACTTTTTTTGGGGCACTTTTGAAATTGGAAAGCTGGGATTTTGCGAGTGAAATGCTGATATTGGGCAATTTCCTGCAATTGACGGGTGTGCTGATGTTGGTTTACAAAGCAGTTAAATGGCGGGCTTGATTCGAGCCGGAAAAAATTGGTACCGAGATTGAATCAGATATAGGAAGACGATTCAAAAACATAATTACAACATAAAAACATCATTCCGCATAAGATTCGCACATGCCAGATTCGAGAATTATTTCCATCAACATTGAAGACGAACTTAAAATCGCGTACATTGACTATTCAATGTCCGTCATCGTCAGCCGCGCACTGCCTGATGTGCGCGATGGCCTGAAACCCGTTCACCGTCGTGTCCTGTATGGGATGCTTGATTTGGGACTTGGCTACAACAAACCTTACAAAAAATCCGCCCGTATCGTCGGTGAAGTGCTGGGTAAGTACCACCCGCATGGCGACACCTCCGTGTACGACGCCATGGTGCGTATGGCTCAGGAATGGAGCCTGCGTTACCCGCTGGTAGACGGACAAGGAAACTTTGGCTCTATGGACGGCGATAGTCCAGCTGCTATGCGTTATACCGAGGCCCGATTCAGAAGGGTAACGGACGAGATCGTGGGTGATTTGGACAAGGACACGGTTGATTTTCAACTCAATTTTGACGATTCGCTCCAAGAGCCGAGCGTGATGCCCACCAAATTCCCCAATCTGCTGGTCAATGGCGCAAGCGGCATCGCCGTAGGTATGGCCACCAACATGATGCCCCACAATCTCACCGAAATCTGCAACGCCATCATGGCTGCTGTGGATAAACCGGAGATTGATGTGGAGGAATTGATGGAGTACGTAAAGGCCCCCGACTTTCCTACCGGCGGCATTATTTTTGGCATGTCAGGGGTTAGAGAAGGTTTCCGCACGGGTCGTGGCCGGGTGGTTGTTCGAGCAAAGACTGAAATCGAAACGGACGCAAAAGGCCGCGAAAGCATCATTGTAACAGAGGTGCCATACCAAGTAAACAAGGCGATGTTGATTTCAAAAATCGCTGATTTGGTCAATGAAAAGAGAATATTGGGCATCTCTGACGTGGGCGACCAGTCGAACCGGGAAGGTGTGCGCATTGTGATCGAAATAAAGCGCGATGCAGCGGCTAATGTTATTTTGAGCCAACTGTTCAAAATGACTCCGCTTCAAACTTCTTACGGCATCAACAATATCGCCTTGGTAAATGGGCGGCCTCGTCTGCTCAATTTGAAGGATATGGTGGATGAGTTTATCAAATTCCGCTTGGACGTCATTGTGCGCCGAACCAAATATGAGCTCCGAAAAGCCGAGGAGCGGGCGCATATCTTGGAAGGCTTGCTTATAGCCCTCGACCATTTGGACGAGGTTATCAAGCTAATTCGCGCCTCCAAAGACGCAGACGAAGCCCGCGAAGGCTTGATGTCTACCTTCGGCCTCTCTGAACTCCAAGCCAAGGCTATTCTTGCCATGCGCTTGCAGCAGCTTACGGGTCTGGAACGCGACAAGGTGAAAAACGAGTACGAGGAGTTGCAAAAGAAAATTGCAGAATTGATGGCCATTTTGGCGGATGAAGGTTTGCGCCGGGACATTGTCAAATCCGAAACTACCGACATTAAAGACCGATTCGGTGACGCACGACGCACCGCCATCGAAATGAACGAGGCGGATATCAGCATCGAAGATTTGATTGAAGATGAGGAAGTTGTGATCACTATCAGCCATACCGGCTACATCAAGCGGACGGCGATTTCTGAATACCGCGCCCAAAATCGCGGAGGTCGAGGGGCACAGGGCGTTCGCACACGCGGCGAGGATTTTGTGGAACACATGTTCACCGCCACTACACACCAAACATTGCTGCTTTTCACCGAGAGCGGACGTTGTTTCTGGTTGAAAGTGTACGAAATTCCCGAAGGCGCAAAAGCTACAGCGGGCCGTGTGATTCAGAATTTGCTTAACATTCCGAAAGAAGATAAAGTCCGCGCCTTCATCATTGTGCGCAGGCTGGACGACGAAGAATTCCTTAATGGGCATTACATAACGTTCTGTACCAGAAAAGGAAACATCAAAAAAACGCCCCTCGAAGCGTATTCTCGCCCAAGACAAGGTGGTATCAATGCCATCGAAATCAGAGAAGGCGATGCACTCATTGAAGCTAAACTCACCAACGGCAAAAACGAAATCATCCTTGCCATTGAAAGCGGCAAAGCCATTCGATTCAACGAACAGGATGTTCGCTCCATGGGCCGGGGGGCTGCCGGTGTGCGTGGCATCCGGGTAAACGACGAAGGCGGAGATGCCGTGGTAGGCATGGTTTGTATTGATCCAGAAGACACGACGACCTCTATCTTGGTAGTTTCTGCAAAGGGCATGGGCAAACGCTCCGCACTTGAAGACTACCGCGTTCAAAGTCGCGGGGGCAAAGGAGTGAAAACCATCAGTGTCACGGCAAAAACAGGGCACTTGGTCGCCATCAAATCTGTCACAGACAACGACGATTTGATGATTACAACTACTTCGGGCGTCACAATCCGTACAGGTGCTGACGATCTTCGTGTGATGGGCCGTGCCACACAGGGCGTTCGGCTTATTCGTCTCGACGAAGACGATCACATCGCCGATGTGACGGTGGTAGCGAAGGCAGAAGAACTCAAGATGCCAGAGGACACCGGCGGTTTGACGGAAACTCAGGATGATGCAGTGAATGGCGAAGAATAAAGCCGAACCCTTTAATCAGTTTTGAAAATCTAACTTGTTGATTCTCACAATATTTTCCCAATAGATAGGCGCGTTCAGCCAATTTAACAATGCATTGTAAACCCTTTAGGGGCAAACTGCGTCTGAAACGTGTTTTTCAAACTTTCAAAATTTTGTCGAAGACAATGAAAAAAGTCCTTTTCGCCCTTTTGGGCATCCTAATGACAGTCGGAACGGCCCAAGCCCAAGACGACGGCGCGAAACTCGCAAAATCGGCAGGCAAAGCCCTTGCCGCTTACAACCAAGATCCGGCTGGAAACAGTTCAAAACTTGTAGAAGCTAAAACTAAAATTGACCAAGCACTACAAACCCCGGAAGCTCAAGCCCTCGCATCGGCTTGGCTCATCAAGGGCGATGTGTACAGCACCCGCATTCAAAACGAACTGGCAATGCAACAGGTGAATCCGACCGCCAAACTGACGGGCGACAACGACGCACTTGACGCATTCAACGCCTATAAAACGGCTTATGCAATGCCAGAAATCAAAAAATATGAAAAGGGGCAAGCCGTTGATGGCATTGCAGCGGTTCAACAGCTTATGGTAAATGTTGGTGTTGGCAAATACAATGCCCAAGAATTTGAAAAAGCCTTTTTGGCCTTTAAAGGTTCGTTGGATGCGCACGAAATCTTGAAAGAAAACAAGAAGAAAAGCATGTTTGACGACCCAAAGGAATACGTAGACCAAGTGTATTTCACGGGCCTTTTGGCTAGTTTGGCAAAACGTTACAACGATGCTGTGCCCTTTTATGAAATACTGTACAATCAGGGCACCGACAGTATAGCGGTGTATGAAGGGCTTTTCAACTGCAAAATGGAATTGAAGGATGAAGCTGGGGCCTTAAAAGTGCTACAAGAAGGCCGAAAAAAATTCCCAGAGGAATCGTCGTTGCTTTTTGCTGAAATCAACTATTACATTAGCAAAGGCCGTTTGAATGACCTCACCGGGTCACTTGAACAAGCTATCAAAAAGGAGCCCAATAATGCCAGTCTTTATCGGGCCTTGGGGGATGTCTACAACAACCTTTTCACGGTGCTATTGGAAGATTCGACGCAGACTAGAGAGCAAAAAGCCCCCAAGATCAAGGAGTACTTCACGGGTGCAAAGAAAAACTTCATGATTGCGGTTGAGAAAGAACCGGATAACATGGACTTCAACTATTCTCTGGGCGCACTGCTCTACAACGAGACCAACTTGATCGCCCAAGAAATGAACGAGACCAGCTTTACGACCCTAGCGGGGCAAAAGCGCTATAAAGAGCTCAAGGATGAGATGTTGGTAGATGTTGACGAAGCGCTCAAGTATTTCCAAAAAGCCGAAAGCTTAGAGCCCAACGATGTCAATATTCTGGCAGCATTGATCCAGGCCTATGGTCGCAAGGAAGATGATGCGCTGTACATGGAGTTTAAAAAACGCCTGGATGTGGTGAAAAAAGGTGGAACGAATGCGGGGGCGTATTTTAAGAATTAGACTTCTAGTTCAACGGGGATAGGTGGTTTGAAAATCATCTATATGAAAAAGGAATCTGGAACCTTCATTTCGCGGGTGTTTCCTACATTAAGTCACAGTAAGCCACTAAATTTGCTAACAAAAAAGTCATGGACGCAATTCTTGTATCACCAAAAAGCATAGAAGAACAACAACGTCTGCTCGATCTTTTAAAGCGAATGGGTATTGCTGCACGCATTCTTTCTGACGAGGAAGAAGACAAGGCATTGGGTATCCTAATGCAAGAAGCTGATGTGGAAGATAAAGTAGAGCGAGATGAAATCATGCGCGAACTCCGGCGGGCGTAAAAACCGAATTTCTCCGAAAATTCAGCAAAGACATTGACAAAATTGGAGATAAGCGTGTTCTTGCTTCAATTGCAGAACTTATTGAATCCATAGTCTCCATGAAGACTTGGTAGTTTTTGCAAGAGTTGTAAATCGGAAAGATATTTACGACGTATTTCCTTGAAAAACATAGCCCTTCTATGGACATCAATCTGTAGAAGGGCTTGTTTTTTGCCTACGCTTTCTCCAACGTAAAACCAAAGGTACTCCCCTGGCCTTCGCTACTGCGCACATTGATGGTCTGCTTGTGCGCCTCCACGATGTGCTTCACAATAGATAGCCCAAGCCCCGTGCCTCCGGCCTCTCGGGAACGGTGCTTATCTACACGGTAGAACCGATCGAACACATGGTTTAGATGCTCCGAAGTGATGCCAATGCCATTATCGCTTACTTCCACCAGAATGTAAGTCTCTAAATCATAGAAACTTATCTTGGTCAACCCGCCTTCAGTTCCATACTTAATGGAGTTGTGTACGAGATTCATGAGCACTTGACGAACGCTTTCTTTGTCGGCACGGACGCGAAAATTTTGGTTCGCGCCATCTTTGTAGGTGAGCCGAATGTTGCGCTCCTGAGCACGCATTTCAAGGTCGGCATATACTTCGTCGCTCAGGTTGTGTAAGTCAAATTCTTGAAGATCGAGGATCATTTGACCAGCCTCCAGCTTGTTGATGGTTTCCAAATCTTCCACTATGGTTTGCAGCCTTTCTATGTTTCTGGCGGCACGTTGGAGGTAGAGCAGGTTCACCTTTTGGTCGTATAGCGCCCCATCAAGAAGGGTATGGATAAAACCTTGGATGTTGAAGATAGGGGTTTTGAGTTCATGCGATACGTCGCCGATAAAACGACGGCGGTAGGTGGCCAGACGTTCAAGTTCTTCCAGTTCAAGGTTTTGCTGATCGGCCCATTCACCCACTTCTTTTTCAACATCTTCCAGCACATTTTTGGTCATATCCAGATTGCCAGCCTTGAACTCAGCGGGGAGTTTTTGCCGGTGTATTATCTTGTAAATCAGCTTGATGCGCCGGAAAATAAAATAACGTACGAGGTAGTAATTCGCCATGAACGCTACCCCAAAAGCCAGCACAAACAATCCCAAAACCTCGGGCCAAGTTACTGTCAGGAAACCAGTGGCTTTCAAAAGCAGAAGCAATAGAGCAATAGCACCTGAGGATATCCCTGCGATAAAAAAGGAAAGTTGTTGTGGTGTCTGGTTTTTGAACATCTAAAAATCAAATTTATACCCGATGCCCTTCATGGTCTTGATGTAGGTCTCGCCAATGTGCTCGCGAAGTTTGCGGATGTGAACATCAATGGTTCGGTTGCCAACGATAACATCTGCGCCCCATATTTTGTCAAATATCTCTTCGCGGGTAAAAACACGTCCAGGCTTGGATGCCAAAAGCCAGAGGATTTCAAACTCCTTACGCGGGAGCTCAATGGTCTTTTCTCCTTTGAAAACCAATACTTTGTCTTTGTCTATTACCAAATCATGAAGGCTGATCGTCCTCGTTTCTTCTTCAGAAACACGACTGGTGCGGCGGAGGAGCGCATTGATACGGCTGACCAGTACGCGCGGTTTGATGGGCTTGGTAATGTAGTCGTCGCCACCAACATCAAGCGCGGCGATCTGAGAAAAATCCTCGTCTCTGGCTGTCAGAAAAGCAATGGGGGTATCGTCAAACTCTTTTCGGGAGCGAAGCAGACGACATGCCTCTACGCCGTCCATTTCAGGCATCATGATGTCGAGCAGAATGAGATTGGGTTTCTCGCGTTCTGCCACCTGAATTGCCTGCAAGCCATCCGGAGCCGTAACGACTAGATAACCTTCTTTGCGTAGATTGTATTGTAAGAATTCGAGGATATCCGGCTCGTCGTCTACGATGAGGATTTTCTTTGTTGGGACTCCTTGCTTCATACTATTTTGCATTTTCGGCAAAGGTAGATTCGGCTCAAAGTTAGGAGGTTGAATCATGTGGTTAAGTCTGTGTAAATTTTTTCTCTGCACAAAGTATCCAATTTCCTTTGGTATCGATCGCCCAAGCTTCAGGAAACACGTTTTTGAATCTGCGTTCAAAAAAACGCTCCGTCACCTGTCGGATACTTACATCCTCGCCATGAAGGCGATTGAAGAGGATTAATCCACCAGGGCGGAGTAACACAGCACAGCTTTCCAGAAATTCTTCAGTACAAAATTGTGGTGGGGTAATTTCGTCTTCAAAAATGTCTACAATGAGCATGTCGAATTGTTCCTCAGTCACTTGCACAAAAACTTCAGCATCTGCTGTGACGATTTCAACGGGG
>JBBQSW010000080.1:0-11084 GCA_038213575.1 Chitinophagales bacterium
ACCAATCAGATCGTGCAAGCTGCTGAGCGTCAATATCTTCGGGAATTGCCCAAACATATCCGCGTCGAATTGGAAATGCAAGAAGGCGAACCCATTTCGCTCTTGTTGGTGCATGGCAGCCCACGCAAGATCAACGAATACCTGTTTGAAGACCGCGAAGAAGCCAGCATGTTGCGCATTCTCGAAGGTGCCCATGCTGACATTCTTTGCTTTGGGCATACCCACAAGCCATATCATCGGATACTTAATTCGGGTACAGATTCCGAGCCCCATTTCCGTCATGCCATCAACATCGGTTCTGTCGGCAAACCCAAAGACGGCGACCCACGCGGCGGCTATGTCCTGCTGGAACTGGACGAGCACAGCAATTTGAAAAACGAACAAAGCATCCGGGTGGAGTTTGTGCGCTTTGAATATGAGGTGGAAAAGGCGGCTGAAGCCGTAGAGCATAGTCCCTTGCCGAATGCGTATGCCACGGCGTTGCGGGTTGGAAAATAAAAATGGCCGCCTACGTTAGGAACGCGGCACCAATAACTTAGTCAGCCATTTTTTTCAAACCGAAAGCAGTTTTATTACATCCTTTTAAAAATCCCCAAGGGATTGAATACGAATAGCCCGGGATGAAATCCGGGGCTATTCGTATTCAATCCCTTCGGGATTTTGAGATCGTACTAACAAGTTACAAGTTTTCATCTAGCCAAATACCCTCCATCTATCGGATAATAACTCCCGGTAACAAAAGAAGATTTATCGCTGCCTAACCATAGAATCAGTTCAGCGACTTCTTCACTCTTACCAAGTCGGCCAATAGGATGAAGTGCAACAAGCTGCTTTTTCATTTCAGCATCCAGTGCATTTAGCAAAGGAGTTTCAATGAATCCGGGGCCCACTGCATTTATCCGAATGTTCTGCGCGGAGTATTCAATCGCTGCGGTTTGTGTAAGCCCAATGATGCCGTGTTTAGCGGCAGAATAACCAGCAGAACCTGCAAAACCTACTGAACCTAAAATGGAAGAAATATTGACGATACTGCCGCTTCCATTTTTAAGCATCGCTTGTATCTGATATTTCATTCCGTAAAATAGGCTGTTTAGGTTAATGGATATAACCTGCTGCCATCCTTCAATACTCATGTCAGCCGTTGGGTTTAACTCGCCTCCTATTCCGGCGTTGTTCACAGCGATGTCCAATTTTCCATACGTTTTGACTGCGAAATCCACCAAGGCTTCCATCTCTTCTGGTTTGGAAACATCTGTTTTAAAAAACGAAGCCTTTCCCCCGGCAGCGGATAATTCTTTGGCGACAGCCGCCCCTTCGGCCTCCTGTATGTCTGATATGACCACATTGGCACCTTGTTTCGCAAATAATGTTGCGGTAGCTTTTCCAATTCCTGAAGCAGCTCCTGTGATGATTACTGTTTTATTTTTCATAATGATGTAATATTTAATGTTTTTCAAAAGGGAAGACATTCATTTCTTGTAAAAGTTCGAATATTGCAAACATGAAAAGGTGACTCAAGTCATGCCAGCGGATGATTTGTGCGAATCTTGGTTTAAAAGTCTTAGTGCCGAGTCCGCCAAATGGCCCGTTCCGGCTCCAATTCGATCTAATTTTCTAAAATTGCGGCATGGAACAGGTGCCCCCACAGTGCAATTTTTTTATGACAAACTACCCTATTGTGCAACCTCCAATTTTAACACTTGTCACTATAACTGACTAACAAAATGGACGCCACACAAACGCACCGCGACCTTATTGAACGCTGCCGGGAAGGCCGACGCGACGCTCAGTTCGAGCTGTATCGTTTGTATTCCCGCGCTATGTACAATACTGCGCTGCGTATGGTGCGCCACCCACACGACGCGGAGGATCTTTTGCAGAGTGTATTTGTGGAGGTTTTCACCAAGTTGGAGTCCTTTCGCTACGAAAGCAGCATTGGTGCCTGGATGAAGCGGATCACGGTAAACAAGTGCATCAACTTCTTGAAAAGCAGAAAATTAGCCTTGACAGAATTAACGGCTACCCACGACCGGGCAGAAGTTGTGGAGCATCAACAAGAACCTGTCTGGTCGGTAGAAAAAATCAACCGGGCCATTGAGGGTTTGCCAGATGGATACCGGGTAGTGTTTAGCCTTTATGCCGTAGAAGGTTACGATCACGAGGAGATTGGGCAGATTTTGGGCGTCACAGAAGCCACTTCGAAATCACAGTACAGCAGAGCGAAAGCGAAATTGAGGGATATACTTAGTTGAATGTGGTTCATGTGATAGATAGCTGGAATTGCGAACCATTAGCAGTACAAAAAATGACAGATTCAATCAACCTATTCATCCAACAAAACCGTGACGCATTTGACGCCGCGGCGCCGGGAACGCATGGCTGGCCGGGCTTGGAACGACTGCTTGAACGCCTGCCTGATTCAGATGCGCTGGAGCGGCAGTTAATGTGCTACCGGGTGCTATTAGATTCAGAGGTGCCTTCTGATAAGGTGTGGGCAAAAATTGAAATGGATTTGGATCACTCAAGCGAGCACCATGATCTTGAATCGTTTATAAAGCAAAATCGTGAATCCTTCGATTCTGAAATGCCGCAAGGGCAGGCTTGGGAAAACATTTCAAAAAGCCTCCCCAAGCCAAAAGCAATCAATGTCCACATCGGTTGGCAGCGCTCGATCATGCGCATTGCCGCCGCTATGGCGCTTTTAGTGGTAGGTATTGGTGCAGGTATTTGGTACGAACGTCAGGACGGTGCTGCATCAGGCATGGCGATGAGCGACGTGTCGGGTGAGTACAAGGAATTGGAGCAATATTACCAACGCGACATTTCCGTGAAAAGGGAAAAATTGGCAAGCTTTACAGGAAATCAGCCCAAAGAAGTGGGCGAAGATTTGAAACAATTGGATGAGATCATGGCACAACTGCGTCAGGAATTGGCAGATGTGCCCCCCGGCAACCGCGAGCAAGTGGTGCGTGCTATGATCAATAATTATAGGGCCAAAACGGCCATTCTCCAAAGGGTTTTGGAACGCTTGGAGGAATCAAACAACGGTGGCGACAACAGTAAACAAAGCAATGGAATCAAAAACATGTAAACCTACCCTCCTGGCCAGCCTAAGAGCGGCCATGCTCTTGTCTCTCTTTTTGGGGCAAACCTTGGCCGCATTTGCGAACGGGCCGGTGCAAGAATTTACCAAAATCCTCCATCGCGAATTTGGTACGGCCGCAGATGGTACCACGGCGCTATACAACAAGTACGGCAACGTGAACGTGAAAACATGGCAAAACAACTCAGTAAAAATTGACGTGACCATCGTGGTGAGTGCCAAAAGCCAGCGAGAAGCGGATGAGGCTTTTAAAAACCTCAACGTGAACTTCATCAGCACTTGGGGCTATGTAAAGGCTGAAACCATGATTGCCGAGGGAATGAACTACGGAGCTGGATTTTGGTGGCCCCAAAAAACCTGCGGCGACGACTTCAAAATCAATTATGAAGTCTGGATGCCTGCTACCAACCAACTGGACCTGAAAAACAAATACGGCAACGCTTGGGTAGCCACCTTGAAAGGCAAACTCATCGCCGAAATCAATTACGGTGAACTCCGTGTGGAGACCATGAGCAACGATGCCGACATCAACATAGGCAATAGCAAAGCATGGTTCGCCCGCGTGAACAACCTCTCTGGCCAAGCCAGCTACACCGAACTGAACGTGGCAGAAGCCAACGACATCCAGTTGGATACGAAGTATTCCGAAACCAAAGTAGACAAGGCCAACAACCTGCGCATCACCTCGAAATACGACGATTTCGACTTTGGAAATATAGAAGAACTCCGTCTCCAAACCAAGTATGCCAACCTCCGCAGTACCAACATTCGCACTGCATTCATCACCGCTCAGTATTCAGACATGGATTTCGCCGCAGTGCGCGAAGGCATGGACGTGGATATGTGCTACGGAACGCTGGACATAGACGCACTGAGCCGCAATTTCTCCACCGTGAATGTGGTGGGAAAATACACCGGAGTGACGGTATCTGTGGAGCGTGGCGCGGCCTATCGTTTCGATGCAGAAGTCAATTATGCGGATGCTCATTTGCCCAAGGGCGTCACGGTAAAAAACCGAAGCGATTCAGGCCAACGCGAAACAGTGCAAGGTTATCTGGGCAACGAAAGTGCAAAAGGGCTGGTGAAGGCCCGGCTTACGCATGGCGACTTTGTGATAAAATAAACAGGAAAACCGCAGCACCGGAGAACCCTCTCCCGCCCGCGCTGTTTCACCGCCTTATGAATTCAAAAGAACGCCTGCTGCTCCTCGCCCTTGCTGCCGTCAACTTCACCCACATCATGGATTTTATGATCATGATGCCTTTGGGTCCCCAGTTGATGGAGCTCCTAAAAATCAACCCACAACAATTCAGCCTGGCCGTGTCGGCGTATGCTATTACCGCAGGGATTTCGAGTTTTATCTCCGCTTTTTTTGTGGATCGGTTTGACCGAAAGAAAGTGCTGCTGTTTGCTTATGTGGGCTTCTTGTTTGGCACTTTCTCCTGTGCGTTCGCACCGAATTACGAAATGCTCGTAGCCGCACGGGTGCTCGCAGGCCTATTTGGTGGCATGATTGGGGCACAAGTGCTCGCTATTGTGGCCGACACGTTTGAATATGAACGCCGTGCCATGGCAATGGGCGTACTGATGACTGCCTTTTCTGCCGCATCAGTGGCGGGCGTGCCCACGGGGCTTTGGCTGGCTGCGCGTTACAGTTGGCATGTGCCATTTTTGGCCATTGGTTTTGTAGGAATCGCGGTGCTCGTCCTGGTTGCACTTGCCGTGCCGCCCGTCAATAAGCATATACGCGAAAAACTGCCCACGCACAAGCCTTTTCAGGTGCTCACAGACATTTTCCAAACACCCAATCAGATGCGCGCGCTCTCCCTTTCGATTGTGCTGATGCTGGGTCATTTTGCTATAATTCCATTCATCGCCCCTTCTCTGGTAGGCAATGTAGGGTATCAGCAGGACGATATTTTCCTCATCTATTTTGTGGGCGGCATTCTGACCATTTTCAGCGCACCTTTGGTAGGACGGTTGGCTGACAAGCGTGGGAAATATCCCGTTTTTGTGCTGTTTGCGCTGCTATCGCTTATCCCAGTCTGGCTCATCACCAACCTTTGGCCCATGCCACTTTGGGGGGTATTGACTATTTCAGGGCTGTTTTTTATCGTGGTGAATGGGCGTATGATACCCACACAAGCGCTCATTTCGAGTGTTGTACATCCACAGCAACGCGGAGGTTTTATGAGCATCAACTCTTCGATGCAACAACTTGCCACGGGCTTCTCAGCCATGATTGGTGGTGCTATTGTTTCAAAAAGCGCTGAAGGCCGCATTGAGCATTACGATTGGGTAGGCTATTTTTCCATCGCACTCATTCTTGTAAGCGTTTGGCTGGCCGGAAGGGTAAAACCAGTCGCCTAAAGTTCTGCGCTAGTTTTTAACATCTCGCCGTTTTCCGCTTCCTTCCAATGATTTGAAAAGGTATGCCACACTTTGGCGAACACGCTCGGCAAAACCCCTGTTGATCTCAGGGTAAATAAAAAAGCCTCACCGACTTACGCCAGGAGGCTCCGAAAACAATAAACAGCAGGATAGTATCTTGTTTTGGTGATTGGTTTATTGGTTTATTGGTTATTGGTTATTGGTTATTAGTGATTGGTAATGCCAGAGCAATGCTACCAATCACCAATTAACCAATCACTAATAACCAATTAACCAACTAAACATTACTGATTTTCCGCACTACCTTGTAGAGGCGCGTCGTTTCGTTCACGTCTTCCTCGAAAGGATCGTTGTCGAAGTAGTTCGCCGAAATCATCTTGAGGCGAACCGTGCGACCGCGGTTGTTCATGATTTTCTGGACGTATTTCACCCAGACATTGCCGTTGGAGCGCACAGCGTAGATTTCGTTGTCGCGCACGTCATTGAGGTTTTCAATAGACTTGCAAACCACGATGTCCTGATTTCGGATCACGGGATCCATTGAGTTACCTTCGATCTGGAAAGCCACGAGACCCGTACCAGCCACTCCAGGGATGGAGAAGAAAGTAGTGTCCTCCGAACTTTCCGCACCCAGTGTAGCGCCTGCAAAGGCCCTGACGGTGGTGAAAAGAATATTCCCGCCGCCGTTCGACATGCGCTCGCCCGCCAGTGCATCGCCCGGAGCATCGAAACCGAAAGGATTGCCGATGCCGTGGAGCAACCAGGCTTCATTGATGTCAAAAGCGCGGCAAAACGAAGAAGCCTGTCCATAATCAATGACCCGTTTGCTTTCCGGATTGAGAAAGGCGCGAATGATGTGGCCATAAGCTTTGTTGCCAAGCACACGGTCGGCCACGTCGCCGACCCCTTTGCCGCCGCGATCGTTTTTGACGATTGCGCCACGGTCTTCCAAGAGTTTGAAGGCTTGGATAAAGCGTTTGTTGAGGTCTATCCTATCTTCCTTTATCATGGGATGGAAGGTTAAAAGGTGAAGTGTTAATTTTGAACGGTGGACAGTGGACGATAGAACAAACATTCATCTAACATCCATCATTAACCGTCTTTCGTGCTGCAAATTTCAAACAAAGAGTTTTTAAAAACAAATAATGTCAAAGATTTTTTCTCACAAATTCGCACTTTTTTTCAAACACGCTGTTTTTTCATTTGAAAACCAGATATTTGCGCAGTTTTTGTTCAAAAAATAATTTCAAACAAATGAGTGCGGAGCTCGAATCGGACGAATTAAGCGGGCATTTGTTTGGAATGGAGACCTAGCCTATTGCCAGGTTTTTATGAAAATTTCAATTTGTTCGGAAAGTACGACCAGTCTTCGCCGTACTTTTGACCACAATTTATGGGAACTGTAATTTCACTCCTCAACCACAAGGGCGGGGTCGGCAAGACCACCAGCGCCATCAACATTGGCGCTGCCATGGTCGAATTGGGCAAACGTGTGCTGCTCATTGACCTTGACCCACAAGCAAACCTGACGATCTCCCTCGGCATACCAAGGCAGAAGTCAACCATATACGAAGCCCTGCGCGGCGAAGGCGAACTCGTGCCTTACACGCACAAGCCAGGCATGGACGTTATAACGTCTTCGCTTGACCTCTCCGGCGCGGAAATGGAACTCATCAACGAAGCAGGTCGCGAGTACATTCTTCGTGAACTGCTGAGCCAGGTAACCGACGATTACGACTATGTGCTGATTGATTGCCCGCCTTCCTTGGGATTGCTGACACTCAATGCGCTCACGAGCAGTCGTTATGTTTTGATCCCGCTTCAGACAGAATTCCTTGCAGTTCAAGGGCTTGCGAAGATCAAACAGGTGATTGACAAGGTAAAAATGCGCCTCAACAAACAACTCGACATGAGCGGCGTGATTGCCACCATGTACGACAGCCGCCGGGTATTGAACCGCGACGTTGTGGACACCATCCACAAGTATTTTGGGGAAAAAGTGTTCAAGACCTACATCCGCGACAACGTGGCATTGGCCGAAGCGCCTGCCCAACGCAAGGACATTTTTGATTATAGCCCCAAAAGCCCCGGAGCCGTAGATTACCTCGAAGTAACCAAAGAGATTTTGGGCAGAATGGAGGGATAGACACTCGAAAACAGCCAGAACATGAGTAAAAAACGATTTTCGGAGGGTTTAGATGACCTATTTAGCAACAGCCACGCCAACCACGGGGATGTATTTGGCAATGCTTTGGTGTTGACCGCACCCTCGGCTACCAGCGAACGCAAGCCTTCGGGGCATAAGTCATTCATGACCGACCTAGACATGCTGTTGCAGGAAGCCCTCGATGAAAGTCTTGAACGCTACGAGTCCAACCAGCCCGATTCCGTATCGGCCAGCTCAAAAACCAAGGCTACCAACCCAAACGCACTCCGTGCTCCCATGCGCAGCGGCCTGGATACGCTCATCCGTCAAACGATAGACGTTCAGGAAATTGTGACCGATGAAAACTCGGGCAAAAAGCGCGTTACAGTCGCTGTTGATCGCCCCAAACTGGAAAAACTCAAAGCGATTGCCCGCCTCGAAAATGCTTTTTTGAAAGATCTGCTCGTCTCGGTCCTCGATGAATACATTGAAGAATACGCCCAGCAAAAAGGGGTAAATCTTTGAAAAATGTCCAATCTCCAACAAGGAATGTCCAATGTCCAAATAAGCGCTGCGCTTGGAGTTAGTTGTTATTCAGCGCATTAAGGTCACTGCGAGCGACTAAGCGTACCAACTACTTGGACATTGGACATTCCTTGTTGGACATTGGACATTCCCGTTGGACATTCCCGTTGGACATTCCCGTCGGACATTCCCGTCGGACATTGGACATTTAAACCCTTTCCTTCTTCCAATATCGCCGCCACAGCCCTTTTACAACAATTAATAACAAGATCGGCAGCACGGGGGTCGGCATTTCCTGCGGCATCCATATCCAGAACATGAGCAAAAGCGCAGCAGTCAAAGCGGCCACGGTGAAGTAATTCTCGGTGGGGCCAGAACGTCGTGTGCGCCAGAAAAACAGCAAGTGGGTGGGCCAGGCCCATAGGATGTTCAGGTTGGTTTTTGTAGCGGAGTGATCCGTGGCAAACCACAGCAAGGCAATAACGAGGCCTGCTATTCCCAGCACAAACCAAAATAAGGTGTCGAAAATGTGTTCGGTGCGCGGGTTGGCCATACTTAGCAAGCCAATGACTGCGACGAAACTCATGACCCAAAACGGCCGGTCGAGCGGGCTGGGCTGGAACGGCTCTTTTTTCATCGGGGTTTCCGGGATTTTGCGCTCGCTTTGCACCAGCAATTTGCCTTCTCCTGTTTTGGCCTTGGCAAAAACGTTGTGCATATAGTCAGGCAGGAACATATAATCGGAGAGGCTTGCTTTTCGGTCGGCAGGGAGGCCGAGCACGAGGTCAATGCCGAAGTCGAGCCAGGGTTTTTCTTCAAGGTAGGGTTGGAGGAGTTGGCGCATCGTCACGCCCTTGAGCATAACGGACGAGTCGAGCTGGAGTTGATAAAAATAGGTATTCTGCACTATATCCCGGATGCGGGTGGCGCAGTTGTCGTAGAAAAAATCGTACTTGTAGTAGCGGTTTTCTTCCTTGTAATTTTCTTGCAACAGGTCAAACATGCGTTGTTTTTGTGCTTGATCCATATTGAAGACCTGCTCTTGCATGGGGCGGCGGTCGTGCAAATTGCCGTATTCAAAACTTCGATAACTTTCTACGTCAAGGTTGTAAAGGAGTTTGCCCTGACAGAATTTGAGCAAAAAGTTGGGCTGCTCAAACTCAAACGTGCCGTAGTTGTAGCAACGGTCGAAGCGGCTCACAGGATCTTTTACCCGGATGGCACTATGGCCAAAAGTGCTGTACACAAACTCACCCGGCACAACGGTCATTAGGCTGATGGTGGCAGAGTCGGAAAGGGCGATGGGGGCTTGTGAAAAAAGCTGGAGGCCAAAAACAAGGAATAGGCAAAGCGTACCGAATTGCTTCATGTTGGGCGATTTTGTAAAGGCAAAGGTAGGATGGATGAGGCGATTTGTAGCGTTGCCTTTGTTGCCTAATCCGCCTAATCTGACAAAGTAGAAATTAATCTTCAAATTAAAAAGAAGGGCCATCCGAATTCGGGATGACCCTTCTTTTTAATTGTACTTGGAAAATCTCAATTCCTATCTCACAATCGTCACATCTCCCTTGAACAGCACTTCTTGACCGTCAATAAACTCTACGATGGCGTAGTAAACGAACACCGCTGGGTTCATGTCTTGCCCCCGGAAGCGCCCGTCCCAGCCAAGTGTAGGATCGTTGGGTTGGAAATTTTCGTTTATGAACAACTGGTCTCCCCAGCGGTCAAATATTTGTAGTGTTTTGACCTGTTTCACGCCTTTAATATCGGCAAAAACGGTAAACCAATCGTTCTCTCCGTCGTCATTGGGCGAGAAAACATTGGGGATATACACACTGACATTCTTGTTCACGCGGAGCAACAGGGGAGCATCATCGCGACAGCCCTCTTTGGTCACCACCAAAATATTGTAAAGTTGTGTTTGCAAAGGGGTGTCTATCCGGGTACTCAAGCAGGTGTCACAGCTCAGCCAAGTCGGTGGAGTCCACTGTATGGAAGCAATTTCATCATCTGGAACGTTTACAGTTGCATCTACTTGATAACTGTCGCCCAATTGAAGCAACACCTGAGGGTCCACATTCACGATAAATTCATCCGGCTGTACCACGGTAGCGTCAAGGCTGGTCGAACATCCATTGGCATCTACAATGAAAATGCTGTAAGCACCTGCTGAAAGGTTGGTGAACAGATTGCCAGATTGGAGGTAGGGTCCTCCGGTGAATGTATATTGTAAAGGTGGTTTTGCACCCAAGACCGTATCCACCAAGATAGAGCCCTTGTACCCATAACATGCAGGGTTGTCCACCGTAGCAATTGCTTGTGGCTCATTGGGGTCTAAGACGACAACATCCGTGTCGGAGCACCCGTTTCCAGAGGCTGTGACGAGCAGGGTATACGTGCCGGGCTCGCTGACGATGGGCGTTAGCGTGTTGGCGCCCGATACAATGACGCCCCCTGAAGTTGTCCAACTGTAAACCAAAGTGCCTGTGCCACCGGTAGCCGTACCATTGATTGGCAAGTTTTGACCAAAACAATCAATGTTGAATGGCGGGCCTGCATTGGCTGTTGGGTAAGTCTGGTCGGTCACCACAATCGTACTCAAGGAGTTGTTGCAACCATTCACAGGGTCATACCCAAAGAGGCGGTAAGTATTGGGCTGGGTCACTATGACGCTCGTGCCAGTGCCCAGAATGGTCGTGTCATTCCCAATCACCGTGGCCCATCGAAACAAAATCCCACTTATAGGCGAACCACCCGAAAGCGTCACAGACCCAATGTCACAAGTAAGCGTTGCGGGCGGGTTGATAAAGAGTGGAGGATAAAGTTGATCCTGACCAATGGTAATACTAGCTGTATCGCTACAGAAAGTGACCGTGTCTACAATAGCAAACCAATAGGTTCCAGGGTCATCAATTTGCA
>JBBQSW010000081.1:0-10961 GCA_038213575.1 Chitinophagales bacterium
GAAAGGGTCGTTTGCACCAAAATAGGCCTCGATTATAATGTGAGACCAGCTGCCTTTTGTTGGACTTAAAGTGAAGTCGTAATTAATCCACCGGGTGTGTTTGATCACTGCGGTTTGATCCAACAATTCTCCCTTGCCGCAATAACCATTCCCGCCCCAAATAAGAATTCGTACGTAGTTTGAGTAGTTGACTAGCTCTCTTGAAGTAGTTGGCTGAGAGGCACTTCCACTTTTATAGGTATCAGAGCGGCAAAGGCTGAGGCTGAAATCATAGCACTGATTCATTTCCAGTGGGCGACTGAGCCTTTGACCTACACTTTCCCAAGTCTTGTTGTCGCGAACCACCATGCCCAAGTACGTATTTCCGTGTTTTGGCAAGGTAGAAACGTCCCATCCGCCGGGCTGAGTGTCTGGCGGACTGTCTTTCATTTGTCCACAATCATACCACCCACTGGGCGTGTGGCTTCTTTCTGGTGTATCTTCAAAAGAAGGGTTGACTAGAAAAATCTGAGTGCCTACTTGCCCCCATGCCGTGATCGGCAGAGTGAGCAAAAAGGCTGCCCGGACAATTTTTGATTCAAGAAACATAGCAGTAACTGTTTTGATTAAAGTTTGCGCATATTGGTTGGCAAAGCGTGTGCCATTTGCAAGACGGCTGACAAACCTGACGCTCATTTTGCTTAAAACCTCGCTCTAACGCCCAAGTCTATGTTTTTAATATCCCTTTTCGATGAAAGTAACGTTAAAACGCTCGACTGCTCAATATGAGCGGTCGAGCGTTGGGTTGGATCGGGGGAATTGGGGAATTAGGGATTAGGTCATTCGAGTAGCCAAGCTTGGGTACTCGAATAACCCAATCCCCAATTCCTCCTCACCAACGAATCAGCGCACTCCCCCAAGTGAATCCGCTGCCAAAAGCAGCAAGGCACACTAAATCGCCTTCTTTTATTTTTCCCGCTTCCCAGGCTTCGCAAAGTGCAATGGGCACAGAAGCAGCCGTGGTGTTGCCATATTTTTGAATATTGTTCCACACCTGATCGTCACGGAGACGAAGTAAACGCTGCACCATCTGGCTGATCCGCAAATTTGCCTGGTGTGGGATAAACATCGAAATGTCTGAGGTTTGGAGCCCCACTTCATTCAATGCTTCTTGGATAACTTCGGGGAATTTCTGAATAGCGAGTTTAAATACGAACTGGCCTTCCATGTTAGGGAAAATGAGCCCCTCCTCTACCATTTTTGGGGTAATGAAAATTTCACCGTAGGTATCGGGCGGAGGGTAACCAAGGTCGGTGGTATCGCCCAGTCTTTTTTGGTGATAGCCACCATGCGCGCCGGGGTTTATGAAGGCAAGTTTTTCGGCGTAGGTGCCATCAGAATGTAGTTTGGTTGTCAGAATGCCTTGGTTTTTATCTTCAGTAGGCTGAATTATCGCTGCGCCGGCGCCATCGCCAAAAATTACGGTCACATTGCGCCCCCGCGTACTAAAGTCAAGGCCCATGGAGTGCATTTCAGCACCGACCACCAGCACATTTTTGTACATCCCGGTCTTCACGAACTGGTCGGCGATGCTCAGGCCGTACAAAAATCCAGTACACTGGTTTCGGATATCGAGCGCGCCTACCTCTTTGTGGGTGATGCCCAGCTCGCGCTGAAGCAGTACGCCACAACCGGGAAAATAATAGTCGGGACTCAGTGTGGCGAAGATGATAAAATCAATTTCCTCCGGTTGAATACCCGCACGTTCGCACGCAACCAAAGCGGCTTTTGCGCCCATGCTGGAGGTGGTTTCCTCGTGCTTTACGCCATAACGGCGGGTCTGGATACCCGTGCGCTCCTGCACCCACTCATCGGTGGTGTCCATTACTTTGGCCAGGTCGTCGTTCGTGACGATTCGTTCGGGGAGGTATGAGCCGATACCGGCGATTTTGCTGCGTTTCATGCGTGGTGGAAGTAGTTATTTGATTGAATTTTCAAGCAAATAACGGCCAAATCAATCAAAGACTCCTGTGAATTTTTAGAGCAGGTTGGGGATTTACCCACGTTTTGAATTCACAATCCAAACACCTACGATGGTGAGCGCCATGCCAGCCACCTCCCAAGGTGTCAGCGCCTCTCCCAATAAAGCCCAACCCAAAAGAATGGCTACCACCGGGTTGATGTAGGTGTAAAGTGAAGATACCGTGGCACTTAGGTGTTTGAGGACAAACATATACAGTGTGAATGCCAATGCGGAACCAATCAGGGCTAGATAAGCTACAGAAATCCAGCCTTGGGTCGTGTGCTGAATGGTGTGGGTGGTATCAAAAAAGAAACTCATTACAAAACCGCCAAGCCCCCCGAAAGTAATTTGAAGGCCCGCATTGAGCAAGGGCGACACGCTGGGGGAATTCCATTGCTTGGCCATCACCGTGCCCAGCGACCAAGTGAAACAAGAAGCAAAACAACCCGCAATGCCCCATCGGAATTCAGGGCGAACAAAATCCTGCCAACCTTCCCTGAAAATCAGAGCCAAGCCGCCAAAGCCTAACAGCACACCCAATACCATGCGCCCATGGATGCGCTCCTTTCCATGCCACGCCAAGGACAGCAATACGACAATCACGGGGGTCAGTGACCCAATGATGGCAGCCAAACCAGACGATACATACTGCATTCCCCAAGTGACAAAGCCATTGCCACCCGTGATGGTGGCAAGACCTGTAAGTGCTTGAAGCCCAATATATCGGCGTTCGGGCATGCGAATTTTTCCAGACCCAAAAGCCAAGAACAGCAGCAGCAATCCCGCTGCCGTTTGGCGAATACCCACCAATAAAAAAGGCGGGAAATCAACAATGGCAACCTTGATCGCAGTGTACGTAGTGCCCCATACAATACAAATGAGGGCAAGAGCAAGATAGGCACGACGGGTAGCAGACATAGCTCAAAGATAGCGGTTCGTCGTAAACTTTGAAGGTTGTTCCCTGTTCAACTTTCTTTTTGTTCTGTTTGGTAGAACTTTTTAAGGGGTTTTTGGAATTTTATTTGACGTTCGTCGAAAAACAAAAGAAACGATGGAAACGATTTACCTGAAAATCGTTTCCGCAGTTACCTTTGCCCCATGTTTACAGAACAGCAGGATAAATGGTTGAAAAGGGTTGAAGAGATGTTTTTCAAACTCGGTATTAAGAGCCTCACGATGGATGACGTGGCGCGTGAGTTGGGCATTTCCAAAAAAACGCTCTACTCCTTTGTAGAAAGCAAAGACGATTTGGTGAGCAAGGTGATGGATCGGCACATAGCAGCACAGTGCAAAGTGGATGAATCGCTACACGCTGAATCAACCGACGCTGTAGATGAGATGGTACGTGTGATCAAGCAAATAATGGCAGATTTTGCTCAATTGAAGCCCAATGTAGTGCATGAAATGCAAAAATATAACCGCGATGTATGGGAACGGATCAATGACTTTCAGCAGACTTATATCCTTAATATGGTTCGCCAAAACATTGAATGGGGGCGGCGCGATGGGCTTTACCGCCCTGATTTTGACCTGGAAACTACCGCTCGATTTTATATAGCAGGCGCTATGTCCATCTTTGACGAGCGGTACTTCCCCAAGCCGCCTTATACTTTTGAGGGCTTGTTTAGAGAGTTCATTATCAATTATTTGCACAGTATCACCTCCGAAAAAGGGATCACAATTTTGAAAGAAAAATTAAACACTAAAGTATCCCTCCAAGAGTAAAATTAACCACTCAATTCAATGGGCACGATCGCTCCATTCTTTTTCGCGCAACAACTCAATATAATCATGCTTAAGCAATACTCACTAAAACTACGAATGGCCTGCTTCCTGCTGGCTTTCGGCACAATTGCATACGCTCAAGGCGGCCAAACCATGAGCCTCAACGATTGTATCCAGTTTGCGCTGGAAAATCACCCCGATATCAAGTCCGCACTACTCCAAGTGAAGGATGCTGACTGGCGGGTGAAGGAAAACTTTGCTACCGGACTGCCGCAGATTTCAGCCGGGGTGTCTTATTCTGGTTTCCTACAGCGGGGCGGATTGCCGAGCAATGCATTGTCTTTCGGCGGCGGCGGCGGCGGAATTGACCAAAATGCTCCTTATTATCAAACACTTGCTGATAGACTTGGTGGTAGTGATGGAGTGGATGCTTTGGGACAATTTTTAGGGGCAGCATTTGCTTCTGATCCAGATTCAAAGATATTTTTTAACCCGGTACACAGCCTATCAGGTAACCTCGGCGTGAATCAGTTGATTTTCAACAATTCTTATCTTATTGGCCTTCGAGCTGCTCGATATTACCGCCAATATGTTGACAATCAATTGGCTGTAGCGCGGCAAACGGTGCGCAACACCGTGACAGATGCTTACCTGCCAGCCCTTTTGATTTCCGAAAACCTTTCCATACTGGACAAAAACATCGGTAATCTGGACAAACTTTTCTCTGATACAAAAGCCATCAATAAAGCTGGCTTCGCTGAACAACTCGATGTAGATCGCCTCGAACTCTCGCTCTCCACCCTCAAAAGCGAGCGAGGTAATCTGGCTCGTCAGCGTGAAATCGTAGTGAATGCCCTCAAATTCAACATGGGAATGCCCGTGGGTACCGACATAAGCATTTCCGACGATGTGCCCGCCCTGCTCTCCGCTTCGGGTGAAGTGGATCTGATCTCTCCTCCCAATTTCATGGCCCGCCCAGAGTATCTACTCCTGCTAAAAGGTCGTGAATTGAGCGGCCTTCAGATTGACCTATACCGCAAACCCTGGATGCCTACGGTGGCAGGTTTTGTGCAATGGCAGCCAAGTTATCAAGGTGGTTTTGGCGCTAAAGGCACGGATTCCTTCAAAGATTGGTATTACATCTCCTCCGCAGTAGCAGGCGTGTCCGTCAACGTGCCCATTTGGGACGGTGGCGGTTCCAAAGCAAAAAAAGAGCGCGCCATCCTCTCTGCCCAAACGGTGGACATTCAAAAACAAATGCTCGAAAACGCCCTCACCCTCGAGCTGGACGGAGCCCGAAAACAATACCTCAATGCTCAAGAGCGCGTAGCCAATCAAGAGAAAAACCTCGCACTCGCACAACGCATCTACGATACCACACAAACCAAATATAAGGCGGGCATCGGAAGCAGTTTCGAGATCACACAATCGGAGTCAAGTCTATATTCTGCCCAACAAGGGGTGCTGCAGGCACGATATGATTTGTTGACCGCAAAAGTGGCGATCCGAAAAGCGCTTGGGCAATAATGGTACATCGGAACTCAGTTCAGGTGAAGTAAGCCGGAACTCAGTTCAGGTGAAGTACATCGGAACTCAGTTCCGATGAAGTAAGCCGGAACTCAGTTCAGATAAAGTACGCCGGAACTCAGTTCAGGTGAAGAAATGCCGGAACTGAGTTCCGGCCTACATCACACAAAAAATTGATTTTTAACATGACACATAAGAACCTTATTCAACTTGCATCTTTCTCACTGGTGATTGTCCTGCTTGCTTCTTGCGGCGGAGGACAAAAAGACCCTGCCACCGAACTCGCCGCACTGAAAGACCAAAAAGCAAAACTGGATACCCAAATAGCCGACCTTGAAAAACAGGTCAATGCTGCCAACCCCCCAGTTAAAAAAGTGAAGATCGTGGGTCTAACAGAAATCTCCATTGCACCCTTCCGCCACTATATTGACCTTCAAGGCAAAGTAGACGCCGACGAAAGTGTGATGGCTACGGCTAAAATGGCCGGCTCCCTCAAGCGGGTCTTGGTGAAAAATGGCGACAATGTGCGTAAAGGCCAACTCCTCGCCGAAGTAGACGACGCGGTTATGATCAAAAGCCTTGCCGAACTAGAAGGCCAACTTGCTACTGCAACCGACATATACAATCGCCAAAAAGGTCTTTGGGATCAAAAAATTGGCACCGAGGTCGCATTTATTCAAGCCAAAAATGCCAAAGAAAGTGTGGAGCGCAGCATTTCTACCATCAAGGAGCAATGGAGCATGACCAAGATTTACGCTCCTCAATCAGGTACGGTAGATATGGTAATGCTCAAGCAAGGTCAAGCCATCGCACCCGGCATTCCGCTTTGCAATATCCTGAATCTGAGCAATCTGAAAATAAAAGGTGAAGTGACCGAAGCCTACGCTGCCAAGGTTAAAAAAGGCGACCAGGTGCTGGTGTTCTTCCCTGATTTGAACAAGGAAATCACCACCCGCATCACCTATGTCAGCAAAAGCATCAGCCCGATGACCCGCACATTCGTGGTGGAATGCGCGCTGCCCGGTGGTGGGTACAGCGCCAACCAAATTGCCGTGATGAAAATTGTGGATTACCAGAGCGCAAATGCTGTTGCAATCCCGGTCAATCTCATCCAGACTGCGGATGATGGCGATTTTGTACTGGTCGCTGAAAAGACAGGTGAAAAACAGGCCACTGCCAAAAAGGTAACTGTGAAACAAGGCCAGAATTACAATGGCCAGGTGGAAATCCTGAGCGGCTTGAAAAAAGGGGATTGGGTTATTTCTACGGGGTTTCAGGATGTGAACAGTGGGGAAGTGGTGGCCTTTTAAAGCTTAAGCAGGTGCAGCCTGCGAGTGTTCATCTTGCAGAAAGTCGAGCAGACTATCAAACCGGATAATTTGCCACTCATAGAATAATTTGAAGGCCAAAGCACGGTCATCTTCTGTTGATAACGACTGAACAAACGGTTTCCAGTGCATTAGAAAAGCCTGTTCAATTTCTTCAGATTGGAGATTTTCAAAATATTGGAAGATGTTTTGAAGCTGCGAGTGTTCAGCAAAAGTCATGGTTCGCGTTCTTTTAATTCAGTGGTAAGGAGGTATATTTTATCAAGCGCGTCGTTTCAGGTTTTTTCTAGCTGGCGACGGGAGCCTTCTTCAAGAAGGTCTTGTTCGTAAAAAAGTGTAAAGTCCAAAATCCTTTTTTGAAGGTCAAGGAGTTTTTTCAGATCATCTACAGAGAGTTTGCGAAGTTGAGTTGAATTCATTTGAATTGGTTTGGCTTTGCAAATATAATAGTTCGATGCCAATTTTCAAAATCCAAATCACCAAATCCCTGTCTACCAGCAGGCAGGCCCAGATTCCCAAATAACCCACACAAACAGATACTCCCCTCCTTTGCCCCCGCCTGCGAGACTTGGCGGACAGGTTGGCTTCGGCGGGTAAAAAATCAACAATATCATGAAAGAATTTAAACCCACCAGTTGGTCTATTGACAACCGCGCCTCGATATTCATTATCACGGTGCTCATAACGCTGGCAGGCATCATGTCGTACAATGCCCTGCCGAAGGAGCAGTTTCCCGACGTGGTGGTGCCTACTATTTTCGTCTCCACCATCTACCCCGGCGCTTCGCCGACCGATATGGAGCAACTCGTCACCAAGCCCATCGAAAAACAGTTGAAGGGCATCAGTGGCGTGAAAAAAGTGATGTCGAACTCGGTGCAGGATTTCTCCAGCATCATCGTCGAGTTCAACACCAGCCTAGACGTCCCGCTTTGCAAACAGAAGGTAAAAGATGCCGTGGACAAAGCCGCGCGTGACCTGCCCAACGATCTCCTGGAAGACCCCACCATTACGGAATTCGATATTTCCGAAATCCCGATCATGAATGTCAACATCGCAGGCGATTTCAGCCTCGATAAGTTGAAAGATTACGCAGATGATCTGAAAGACCGGATTGAAGAAATGCGGGAAATTACCCGTGTAGACCTCGTGGGCGCCCTCGAAAAAGAAGTGCAGGTGGATGTAGACAAATACAAAATGGCAGCGGCAAGCTTGACCTTCCGCGACATCGAGAATGCCCTGGCTTTTGAGAATATGACCATTTCGGCGGGCAATGTGGATATCGGCGGCATGACCCGCTCGGTATCCATCCGGGGCGATTTCAAAGACGTGGAGCAAATCAAAAACATAATCATTGCCTCTCAGTCGGGCGCAATGTTGTATTTAAAAGACATTGCCGACGTGCGTATGGGCCATAAGGAACGAGAGAGTTTCAGCCGCCTCAATTCGCGGAATGTTATCTCGCTCAACGTGATAAAGCGTACAGGCGAAAACCTCATTGATGCTTCCGACAAGATCAAAAAGGTGGTGGACGAGATGAAAGCCAATGAGTTTCCAGCCAATTTGGAAGTCAGCATCACCGGCGACCAAAGCCGTGCCACCCGCACCACGTTGCATGACCTTATTAATACCATCATCATTGGTTTTATCCTTGTGACGATCGTATTGATGTTTTTTATGGGAGCAACGGATGCGATTTTCGTTGCCATGTCCGTGCCGCTTTCCATGTGCATCGCCTTTATGGTGCTGCCCATCTTAGGTTTCACCCTCAATTTCATCGTATTGTTTGCCTTCTTGCTCGCGTTGGGCATTGTGGTAGACGACGCAATTGTGGTGGTCGAAAACACGCACCGAATATACCACGAGGATAAAAAACTGACCATCATACAAGCCGCCAAAAAGGCGACCGGGGAGGTGTTCATGCCCGTACTTTCCGGCACGATTACCACCCTTGCGCCATTTTTCCCGCTGGTTTTCTGGGGCGGTATTTTTGGCAAATTCATGCACTACCTGCCCGTTACGGTCATTATCACGTTGACGGCTTCTTTGTTGGTCGCCTATATTGTAAACCCCGTTTTTGCGGTGTGGTTTATGGGCGATGCTAAGCGTGAAGGCACTGAATTGCCCCCTGCTAAAAAACGCCGCCGCACCATTTTAGGCTACACGCTCTTTGCGCTGTCAACGATTTATTTCTACGCGAACGGCAACTATTTCATGGGCAACTTGCTGGTATTTCTTGGTTTGTTTGTGGCCTTCTACCGATTTGTGTTGGAAAAAGCCGTACGCTGGTTCCAAACCAATGGCTGGCCTGCTGCACAACGCGGTTACGCAGGTTTCCTCAATTTTGCCCTCAACCGCCCAGGGATTATGATGGCCAGTGTCATTAGCCTGCTTATCTTTTCCTTCATGTTCTTTGCCGCCGGCAAACGCAACATTGTGCTGTTCCCGAAGGCTGACCCGAACTTCATCTATGTTTATCTCACGCTTCCGGTCGGCACGGATGTGAATACCACCGACTCCCTCACCAGCGTGATGGAGCGCAAAGTCTTGGAAGTAGTAGGTGAAAACAACCCCATCGTGGAGTCCATTATTTCAAACGTCGCACTGGGTGCCTCGGAAGATCAATTTGACCGCTCGGCGACTTCCAATAAAGGCAAGGTGGGCGTGGCCTTTGTAGAATTTGGCAACCGCAATGGCGTGAGTACCAAGGATTACATGGATAAAATTCGCGAAGCGACCAAGGGCGTTATACCCGGCGCCGAAATCGTGGTAGACCAGGAAGCGGGTGGCCCGCCATCTCCCAAACCAATCTCTGTGGAGATTCGTGGGGACGATTTCAAACAACTTATCGCCGTTTCCAGCGCGGTGAAACGTTACCTGGACTCGCTCAACATTCCGGGCGTGGAGGAATTGCGCAGCGATATGATCGTGTCGAAACCAGAAATCAACATTGAAATTGACCGTGAACGCGCTAACCGTGAAGGCATTTCTACGGCACAAATCGGCTCGGAATTCCGTACAGCCATTTTGGGCAAAGAAGCCACCAAATTTAAAGACGGCGAAGACGAAATACCCGTCAATATCCGCCTTCGCCCCGAGCAGCGGAAAAACATCAACTCGGTTGAAAACCTGAACATTACGTTCCGGGATATGAATATGGGCGGGGTGCTCCGCTCAGTGCCCATGGCCTCGCTGGCCGATGTGAAATACACTACGACTTATGGTGGCATCCGACGCTTGGATCAGTCGCGTATCGTCACGATTTCCTCCAACATCACCTCCGAATATCAGCCCAGCCAGACGGATGTGGTGAATGGGGTGAAATCAGCCATTGCTTCCTGGCCTCCAACCGATGGTGTTACGGTGGGCTTTGCCGGCGAAGACGCAGAGTTCCTGGATGCAGCTTCTTTCCTCGGAAACTCTTTGTTAATTTCGATCTTCATCATTCTTATCATTTTGATGATCCAATTCAACTCCATTGGCAAAACGTTGATTATCATGTCGGAAGTTATCTTCAGTATCATTGGAGTACTGCTCGGCATGGCAATATTTGACATGGACTTTTCGGTCATCATGGCGGGTGTGGGTATTGTCGCTTTGGCGGGCATTGTGGTGCGAAACGGGATTTTGTTGGTAGAGTACACCGATATTCTGCGAGAGCGAGGCTCGGAGGTACGCGAGGCCATTGTGGAAGCCGGTCGCATTCGTATGACCCCTGTGCTGCTCACGGCCACGGCCGCCATTCTCGGCCTGCTTCCTCTGGCCGTTGGTTTCAACATTGATTTTTACAGCCTTTTTGCTACGGGTGACCCGAAAATCTACCTGGGCGGCGACTCGGTAGCTTTCTGGGGACCACTTTCCTGGACGATTATTTTTGGACTTAGTTTTGCCACATTCATCACCCTGATCATTTTGCCGGTGATGTATTTGCTGGGCTGGAGGGCGAAGAATTGGTGGGCGAAGAAAGTATAGTGGAACTCCGTTCCGCTATACGCGCACCTGAACGGAGTTCCGGCGTACATCAGCAGCGCATAGAAAGCGTCTGATTCAAGGCAGATGATAATAAGCCAAGAAAAGTTTTTAGAAAAAAATTGATCTGGAAAAATGAGTCCAAAACAGTCCTAATAAAGCAAAAAAGCGCTTGCAAATGAAAAAGGAGTTACAAACGAAAGTTTGTAACTCCTTGATTTTTAGTGTGGGCACAGGACCTGTCCCGGTTTACATCGGGAAGGACTCGAACCTCCGACTTATGTGGTATCGAAGCGACTTTGACCAGTTATGTAGCCAGACACTCTTACGCCACCATCGCTAAATATAAAGGTGTGCCGACAGCAATATGTATATGGACAGATGGGCAAAAGAGGGGTGCTCACATGGGCATT
>JBBQSW010000082.1:0-10931 GCA_038213575.1 Chitinophagales bacterium
TTCCCAATTTGATGCCATTCTTTTGCCGCCATCCATCCTATCTTTTTCGTTAAATAGCCCCACTATTCGCCTCAAAAGATAGTTGGCTAACGCCAAAATAATAGGCCTGAAATTGGAAAGTTATTTTGACACCGTTCCTTACTTACACATACGGCTTGTCTTTTTTCAAAACCAGACCAGCCACCAGTCCGCATAGGAAGCCGAAAAAGAGACTGGAAATCACCACGACCATAGCAAAAAAAACAGGATTGAAAAAGAATGACATCATTTCCATTGCCTGCTCTGCAGCCTCTGCCGATTGGCCTTGCTCTTGCATTTGCTCCAGACTTGTTTCTTTGATTCTATCCATCATGTCTGTGGCAATAAAGGACGTGAAAATATAAAACCAGACAGCACTTACAATCCCAGTGATTAGCCCTGCAAGCGTTCCCAAGCCAATGCCCTGGCCAATGCTTAGGTAACCCCCCAAATCTTCATCGCGATGGCTCCGAAGGGCTGCCTGTGTAAAATAATAGCTGATCCCTATGAGCAAAATGCGGTTGATCCAGCTAAGGGTGGGATTGGTCAGCATCTCCATGTCCAGCCCGGTGACGTAGAAACCAAGGTTGAGCAAAATGCCGGCACCTGCAATGATAAGTCCGGCAGTCATCGCACGTTGCGACAATGTTTTTTTAGGCTGTAGTGTATCGAGTGAGTCCATAACGTTTTGTAATTGATGAATTGATTTTCGTCCGCCAAACTACGCTACTCTTCGCACCCGTGGTGTTTTTGTTCCGACGATTATTTAGTTTTTAACGACTAATAGTAGAGCGAAATAAATTTTGCCCTACAGTCAAAACATATCGTAATACAACTTCAAGGTCGGATCCGTCTCTTTTGCCCTGATTTCCGCAATGATCGCCTCCAGTTCTGCCACCTTTCCGGGATTGCTTTTTTCGCGGTAATGATTTCGCAGATCAGCAATGGCTTTGGTGGCGCCGAATCTCCGCCATTCACTGGTTTGGAGGTTGAGTGATATGGATTTGAATTTTTCTACGCTGGCATCCAAAAGTGCCGCATCGCCGAGACCAATGAGGAATTTCTGGTAATTGTCGAAAAACGGGAAAGCGCTAAAGCCATCCGCTTTGTCCAATTTTTGTTCAAAAAACGGAAGATTGGCCCGGTCAGGACTGTCTGCATACAACTCAGCAAGTACGGGTGTAAATGCTTCTGAATCATCGTTTTGCAAGGCTTTAGAGGCTTCGCGCGCTGCGCTGGGGTCCAGTTTTTGGAGCGCAGAAAGGGCAGCTCCCACTACACTATACGCTTGCTCGTTGCCCATATTTTTCTGAAGCACCGGGATGTACTGCTTGTCTCCCGTTCTGCCAAGGATGCCGATGGCTTGAGTACGGACACCTGATTCTGGATCAGATTCAGCCAATCGGGCGATGGTAGGTAGGGTGCTTGCATCGCTTATACCATCCGCCATAAGCGCCTGCTGACGGATGCCATAAAACTTGTCGGACAAAGCCTCTTTTTGGATCGTTTCTGTGAGTTTGGAAGGTTCGGCTTGTAGGCCTTGCAAGGCTTCGACACGATCACGGTACAAGGGCGCATTGCGGTACATGAAGGCCCATTCTTGGGCGTTGTGCAGATCATTTTTTTGACAAAGCAAGGTTTTGGTCGCGTCAAAATTGATCAACGCAGGCTTGCTGGAACAGTCGAACGTAAAGGTCTGGCTGCGCTTGGTGACCCGGATATTTTCGCGGCGGGATTTGCCGGATACCTCATAAATATCCACAGCAAGCGGCAGGTCAAAAATCCTTGCGACGTCCTGACCATCCTGGTTTTGCGTGACCGTAACGCTGGCTTTTTTTGCATCAGCATCCCAGCCATATTCAATGTCGAGCAATGGGTGCCCCGCGCCTAAAAACCACTGGTTGAAAAACCAGCTCAGGTCTTGTCCGGTTACATCTTCAAAAGCAAGGCGGAGTTCGTGGCTTTCTACTTCAGTGTACTCGTTCTTTTTGAGGTATCGGTTGAGTGCGACAAAAAACGCCTCGTCGCCCACCTGCTGGCGGAGCATGTGGAGGATGCAGCCGCCTTTGTTGTAGGAGTGGGCGTCGAACATGTCTTCCCGGTTCTCGTAGCCGAAATGAATGAGCGGATGGCCGCCATCGCCCGAGGCATAAAAATAGCCTTGTTGCTCGGTCATTAAGTGTTCGTCGGCGGCATCCTTGCCGTGTTTTTGCTCCATCCACAGGTACTCGGAATAGTTGGCAAAACCTTCGTTGAGCGTGAGGTTAGCCCAACTTTCGGTGGTCACCAAATCACCGAACCATTGGTGAAACATTTCGTGTGCCACTACCTTCTCGTTCGTGAGGTGATCGTCCATGAGTTCGCGTTTGGTCTTCTGCATGAACTCGCCAAAAATCACCGCCGTGGTATTCTCCATCGCCCCGCTAACGTAATCGCGTACCGTGATTTGTGAGAATTTTGACCAAGGGTAGGCATAGTTGAGCTTATTGGAAAAGAACTCCAGCATCTCGGTGGTGTAGGGGTAAATATCGCGGGCATGCGCCTCGAATTTTGGCTCCACGTAGTAGTCTACGTCAATACCGCGCCACTTGTCTTTTACCACCGCGTACTCGCCAATTGCCATCATAAACAGGTAGGGCGCGTGGGGTTTGTCCATTTTCCAGTAATCAGTGCGGGTGCCGTCGGCGTTCTTTTTGGACGAGAGCATCAGGCCGTTGGAGAGGGTTTTGTACTTGTCTTCGACGGTAATGTACATTTCCTGGGTGCAGCGTTCGTTGGGCTTGTCTACCGTAGGCATCCAGAAGGAGTTGCTTTCGGTTTCGCCCTGGGTCCAGATTTGTTTGGGCTTGTCTTTTTCAGCGCCGTCGGCGTTGATGAAGTATAGGCCCTTGTCGCTGGTAATGGCTGCCGAGCCGCCGAAACTTTCGCGCTCGTCGGGCTTGGCCGTGTAGGTAATGGCGACCTTGAATTCCTCCGTGCGGGAATAGGTTTTGCCGAGGTAGATGGTCAGTTGCTCGTTGTTGTAATCACGTTTCAACTGATCCGTTTTCCCGTCAAAGGTGACAGAAGCGATGTCAAAATTCTTGGCATCCAAAGTCACCTTGTCTGTGGCATAAAACCAGGGGCGCATGGTGAGCGTGGCCTTTCCGTTGGCGCGTTTCTTTTCCCAATCGAAGGAGATTTCGATTTTGGTGTGGATAAGATCCACTTCAAAAGTATGCGAGGCATTGTAGGGACGTAGCGAGTCGAGGTTTTCCTCGGCTTGAGGCTCGACGTTCACTTCGTTGAGCAAGCTGTACTCAAGGGGTTCTTCATCTTCGCCCATGAGGGGCTTGCTCATGGAATCCCACACAGCGGGTTCATTGGGATGGTCGGGGGTGCTTGTAACTTTATTGCCAGTTTTGGGCGTGCAAGCGAGGTAAAGCGTGAGGAGGGTGAGGAGGGCTGTGGATAGGAGTGGACGCATGGAGATGTTTGAGTGAGTGTGTTTTATTGTTTGGGTTGTGGGACGATTCTGGTGAATTGTATAGTTTTTCTAAGTTCTCGATCAGTTCGGCTATTCTGATCTGTCGGGTGCTCATTGACTGTTTACTTTATCGCTCATGTGTATTTTCAATTTGCCTTGCAAAGTTACCGCTCCCGCTCCAATCTAACATCCTTTTCGTCAGAAAGCCCCGGATAACGCCATTTCGCCAATTTCATTTCCGCCAACGGATAATTTTCGAGTTCAAGCTCCAATGCTGCTGCTCGAAAATTATTGTCCATAAAACGAATTCGTGTTTCCTTTGTCCGAACGAAAACCTTGCATCGGACATGTCCAAGAAAAAGAAAAACCTACTGCCTGCTCAAAAAACCTCCGTTCAGTCGTCAACGAGTGGTGCTGGTACTGCTCCCGCCTACGCCCCTGACCGCCAAGTCTTGGCAGGCGGGCAGGCTTCGGCAAGTAAAGAAAAAATCCTCCTAGCCGGCTGCCTGATCCTCACTTTTGCCGTGTTCGCCAATACCTTCGGCGCAGGCTTCGTCAACTGGGACGACCACGGTTATCTCTGGCTCAATCCCATGGTGAAACCCCTCGGCAGCATGGATCTTGGACAGATTTTTAGTGGACACACCCACGGCAACTATTCTCCGCTGGTGGTGCTGACCTATTGCTTCGAACACACCTTCGATACCATGGTGGAACCGGGACAAATGGTGGTCGAAAATTTTCAGCCTTTTCTGTACCACTTTGACAATGTGCTGCTCCATGTAGCCACTACTGCGCTGGCGTTTTTCTTTTTTCGTGCTTTGGGCGTTCGGGGCTGGGGATTGGCACTCGGTACCGCACTTTTTGGCATTCACCCCATGCGCTCAGAGAGCGTGGCCTGGGTGACGGAGCGCAAAGACGTGCTTTATGGCCTGTTTTATATCGCTGCTTTGCTGACGTACTGGAAATATGTGACCGAGCAAAAAAGCAAGTTTTTTGTGTTCACATTGATCCTTGGGCTGCTCTCGCTTTTTTCCAAAATACAAGCCGTTTCGCTGCCGCTTTCTATGCTCGCGATGGATTGGCTGGCTGGGCGCGATTTAAAAAGCATGAAGGTATGGCTTGAAAAGGTGCCGTTTTTCGCACTTTCATTGGTTTTTGGACTCGTGGGCATTCATTTTCTTGGCGAGGCCGAGGGCTTCAAAGACGTGGGCTACACGCTGGTCGAACGGTTCTTTTTTGCTACCGGTTCGCTCTTCAATTACCTTTGGAAAGTGCCGGTTCCGTTTGGTCTGGCCGCTTATTATCCATACCCTAAATTGGGCGGTTTGCCCGCCTTGTACTACGCTTCGCCGCTGGCGCTGGCGGCCATTGGTTGGTGGGTTTGGGGTACTGTGAAACATGGCAGAACGGTAGCGTTTGGGTTTCTTTTTTTTATTGTCAACATCGTTTTTGTATTGCAATTCAAGGGCGCTGGCAAGGCGTTTATGTCCGACCGATTTACCTACATTCCATATCTCGGCTTGTTTTTTATCTTGGCAAAAACCTATTCAGACATTGAATCCGGCAAGATTAAAACGGGCTTGAAAAGCATGTTGCCCTACCTTGCGGCAGGCTTTGTGGCCATGTGCGCGGTGCTTACCATCCTACAAAACACCGCTTGGAAATCCAGTGTAGCACTCTGGGAAAACAACACAGCTAAAAATCCCAACGACCCACTCTCCTGGTCCAACTTGGGGCTTGCCTACGATGCTTTGGATGAATACGAAAAAGCCGCAAAATCTTACGAACAAGCCATTAAGGTAGATCCCACTTATTTCGATGCAAACTTCAATTTGGCGGTGGCTTTCAACAAATTAAAACGCTACGACGACGCCGCCAAAATGTTTGGCCGCGCCATGGAGTTGAAGCCCGACTTCGCCGATTCCTGGTATGGGCGGGGGCAGGTGTATATGACCAAAGGTGATTTTCCAAAAGCTATTGCAGACTTGGAAAAATTCGCTCTTATGGACTCGAAAGAACCCAAAGACAAAATTCAATCGAGCCTCGGTATGGCTTATGCCGGAGCCGGACAAAACGAGCGCGCGCTGGCGGCTTACGATCTTGCACTCAAGATTAAAGCCGACCCGGAATATCATTTCAGGAAAGGGAACACGCTGGCTGGAATGGGCAAAATGCAAGAGGCCATTGCTTGCTATGATGCCGCCCTCGCGATTTCTCCAGAGTTTGCAGACGCCGTAAACAACAAAGGGAACGCCTACGCAAGCATGGGCAAATTCACGGAGGCACTCGCATTTTTTGACAAAGCCATCGCGATGAAGCCTGATGCTCCCAACTTTAAATGTAACCGTGGCATGGCACGCCGTTCTGCGGGCGATTTAGGCGGGGCTTGCGCTGATTGGCAACAGGCGGCAATAGGCGGTTATGCGCCTGCACAGGGGCTTATACAGCAATTTTGTAAGTAAAAGGCCGGGGTTTGTGTGAATAATGTAACTAATTTAATGAATTGTGTAACAGCCTTGAAATCGTGTGACGGCATCTTTGTGAAAATCTAGCATTCCGCTATTTTTTCAACAAATCAGATACCATGAATAACCTTTTCAGAGGAATACTTTCCGGCGCTGGCGCCATGAAATTTGGGGGTGGCTGCCTAAGCACAATTGTCATATTTATTATTTTATGGGTTGTATTGGGACAATGTAACTAGGTTTATTCAGTACTATGAAAATCCTGTTACTTTCTGGCCTTTCCTTTAAAAATATTTGGGAAAGAACCCTCGCCCTAGGGCGCCTGCTTCGTTTGTCTGCCGAAGAATTCATCGAGGACAACGGCTTAAAATTAAGTGCCTCGCTTTCGTATTACACGCTTTTTTCTATGGCGCCCATGCTGATCATTGTCATTGCGATTGGCAGTATTTTGTTGGGCAAAGAAGCGGCGGAAGGCTACCTGTATCTCCAATTTGAAGGACTTATTGGCAAATTGGGGGCCCTGCAACTTCAAGAAATGATCAAAAACGTCCGAATCTCTGGCGACACACCTTGGGTGACCGTGGTAGGTGTGGCCACGTTTTTTCTCGGTGCAACGGGTGTGTTTATTGAAATTCAAGATTCCATCAATACCATCTGGTCTATCAAAGCAAAGCCCAAACGCGGCTGGGTGCGATTCCTCCTCACCCGAATCGTTTCTTTCTCGATGGTGGTCGGCATTGGTTTTCTATTGATGGTTTCTCTGGTCTTGAGCGCGGCACTGAGCATGTTGGATGGTTGGCTTGCGGTTTATATAAGCTCCTTCGTATGGCTGGCGTATATCATCAGCAATTTGGTTTCAATGGGCGTTGTGATGCTTCTTTTCGCGGTGATATTTAAGGTGTTGCCAGATGCCGAATTAAAATGGCGTGATGTACTGATTGGCGCTTTTTTCACGGGTGTGTTGTTTTTGATAGGCAAATACCTTATCAATTTATACCTCAGCCGTTCTAGCACTGTTTCGGCATACGGCGCGGCAGGAGCGGTGGTATTGATTATTTTATGGGTATATTATTCGGCTATCATCCTCTATTTGGGTGCAGAGTTCACTAAAGTGTATGCCAATAAATATGGCGGAAAAATCCGCCCCACCGAATACGCTGTTTTTGTGGAACACAAGGAGGTCGTGGCCCAAAAATTGGTATTGACCACAGAAGAAACAAAGGTATAATCTATATGAACCTTCACACACCCTACCCTTATTGGCTTCTAAAAAATGGCTTTCTTTACGAATACCCGGCCCTCCGTCATCCCCTTCAAGTAGATTTTCTCGTCATGGGTGGGGGCATCACTGGGGCACTCACGGCTTGGTATTTGGCACAGGCAGGGATTTCCGTAGCGGTGGTGGATCGTCGGCACATCGGCATGGGGAGCACTTGTGCCAGCACGGCATTATTGCAATACGAAATTGACGTCCCCATGCACAAACTGGCAGCGTTCGTAGGCGAAAAGAACGCTGCCCGTAGTTATCATCTCTGCATTGAAGCCATTGACAAGCTCGAACAGATTTGCGAAAAATCACCCTTTCCGACAGGTTTTGAGCGAAAACCTTCCATCTATTGTGCAAGCAAAAAAGATGATTTAGAAGCGTTAGACCTCGAATCCGCGATTCGTCAAAAGCATGGGATCCGAGTGGAGCGTTGGGACAAAGCCGAGGTGACTCGGGCATTTCCGCATTTTCAATCGCCGGGTGCCTTGTTTTCCCCGCATGATGGCGCTCAAGTAGATGCCTATTCGCTCACGCACGCACTGTTGCAAGATGCGATGAAGCACGGTGCGCAGGTATTTGACAAAACCGAAATCGTAGACATCCAGCATGAAAAAACGCAAGTGGTGCTGAACACCGGTCACGGACATCTCATTCGGGCCAAGCAATTGGTGATTGCCAGCGGCTACGAATCTCAAGATTACCTGGAACAAAAAGTCACACGCCTGCACTCAACTTATGCTTTGGTCAGTGAACCCTTTGACGGAGAGATTTGGCATCGGGACGCGCTGATCTGGGAGACCGCCCGACCCTATCTCTACCTCCGAACCACCCCAGATCGTAGGGTGTTGGTGGGTGGCAGGGACGAGCCTTTTTACAGCCCTGGCAAGCGAGATAAATTGTTGACCAAAAAGACCCGTTTGCTGGCGCATGATTTTGATAAAAGGTTCCCAACGCTGGCCCCTATCATGGTGGATTTCAACTGGGCAGGCACTTTTGCAGAAACTGCGGACGGGCTTCCATTTATCGGGATGGTGAAAGAGCGGCCCCGCACAATTTTTGCTTTGGGCTTTGGTGGAAACGGTATTGTGTTCAGTCAAATCGCTGGTGAAATCATCCGAGATACGGCGCTTGGCAAAAATAACCCCGATGCGCACATTTTTTCTTTCGACCGGATGAACAAACGTGGTAAAAGCACTTAACTATGACACTCTCCCTTCAAATCTCCTGGCTTTTTTTATTGGCGATACCCATTGCATGTATTGCTTGGACTGTCACCCATGAAGAGATATTTAAAGAACCTAGAGATTATTGTTCCAGAAGAAGTTTAAATAGCAGTACAGTTTTGGTAAGGAAATTTTTTTATCTCCTTACCTGTGAATATTGTTTTAGCCATTATGTGGTCATTTTGTTTCTGTTTATAACGGATTACAAATTGTTGATGGATGACTGGAGCGGTTACGTCATAGCAGGATTCTCTTTAGTATGGATAGCAAATATTTATATGGGCTTGTTTGCCTTGATTCGTCAAAATATTAAAAAAGAGAAAATCGAAATTGAGATAATGGCAAAAAAAGTGGACAAGTAAAATAGACTGGATTTTTATTCCCACCCTTTTACATAAAATGTAACTATTCATATTCAATCCCTTCGGGATTTTTAAATGACTAACCAGTTACAAAATATTTACCATGAATATTCCCAAATTTTTCAAAACTAAAAAAGCGAAATTCCTGATCGGTGTGCTCGTGCTTCTAGTCTGTTCATGACTCAATGAACGTACTCCGGCAGGTGGCTGTTCGACTGAAAAACGCTTCCCTTGACAAAATCTAAATCCCCAATATGCTCTAATGGCTATCTTTGCGTGCGCAGGTAACAAATCCTTTTGGTACAGAAACACTCACAACAATGAAATCAACTCCTGTTTCAAAAAAAACAAAATCTCTTTCCAAAAAAGCGCCTCTGTTACAATCCAGCGACAGCGAGGTTGAAACGCCAATACCCAAAACAGATACGCTAACAGTGGAGGATCAAACACTCGTCCTTGTAAAAGATAAGAAGTCTGTGCATCCATTTCCAGTGGTTGCCATTGGTGCCTCTGCGGGCGGGTTGGAAGCAGTGTCGCAGCTTTTGCAAAATCTTTCTCCCAGCACGGGCATGGCTTATATTTATGTGCAGCATCTCAGCTCTGAACACAAAAGTTTACTTCCTGAGCTTTTATCAAGGTTGACAACCATGAAAGTGCAGGACATAGATGACATGGAGAAGATACTACCCAATAATGTGTATGTGATACCCTACAATAAAGAAATTGAGGTGATAGACGGACACATACAATTGCTTCCGCGTCTAAAAAACAGAAAATCTAACCTATCCATTGATGTGCTGTTTTCATCCCTGGCCGAAACCCATAAAGAAAATGTTATCGGCATTGTACTGTCGGGCAGCGCCTATGATGGCACCCGCGGGTTGAAAGAAATAAAGCTGGCAGGAGGCATCACTTTTGCGCAGGATGATTCCGCTAAATTCAGTAGCATGCCAAATTCAGCCATTGCCGAAGGCGTGGTTGACTTTGTGTTATCCCCAAAGGAAATTGGAGAGGAACTAAGCTGGATGAGCAAACATCCCTTGGTAAGGTATCATGCCATAAAACTCACACCCGAAGATGAAATTGAGAACACTGACCCCGACTTGAAAATTATTCTTCAGCTAATACATAAAAGAAAGCGGGTTGATTTCAGCCATTATAAAATGAACACCATCAAGCGGCGAATGCTACGCAGGATGCTGATCCATAAAATAAAAACCATCAAGGAATATGCAGAATTTATAGCAAAAACGGAAACGGAACTGGATCTGCTTTATCAGGATTTGCTCATCAATGTGACGGATTTTTTCAGAGATACCGAAGCCTTTACCCTGTTAAAAACCACCGTGCTGCCCCGATTGCTAAAAAGCAAAGCTTCTGGCGAACCATTGCGTATTTGGGTGGCTGCCTGTGCCACAGGCGAAGAAGTGTATTCTATGGCCATGATATTGCATGAAATACAAGGAAACAAAGGCGTCAACTTCCCTTTTCAGATTTTTGCTTCCGATCTCAGCGCAGAAGCAATTAGTGTAGCCCGCACTGGAGAATATTCCTTGCAACAGCTCAAAAATGTTTCACCGAAACGCATTCAGCAATTTTTTACAAAATCGAATGATAAGTACCGGATCTCTAAATATCTCCGGGATATATGTGTTTTTGCTCAGCACAATGTTTTGACCGACCCTCCATTTTCGCGTATGGATTTTATTAGTTGCCGTAATTTTCTTATTTATCTTGATACCAGTGCCCAGAAAAAAGTCATCTCAACTTTCCACTATGCACTGAATGAGGCTGGATATCTGATGTTGGGCAAATCAGAAACGATCGGAACCTCTACGGCTCTTTTTACTACCCTTAACAAAAAGTATAAAGTTTATACACGCAAAAAAAATTCAGGTGCACACAGAATACCCAATATAATATCCGGCATTACATACAATCCTAAACCTGAAAAAAACAGCACCTCAACAATCATCCATAAAAGGACCTTTGCGGTTCCAAATAGTAATCCCGGCAGTGCTTTTGATGACGTGCTGCTTGCGAATTATGTACCTGCGAGCGTGATTATCAATTACGATTTAGAAATCCTCCAATTCCGAGGCTCCACTTCACTGTACCTCCTACAGG
>JBBQSW010000083.1:0-10923 GCA_038213575.1 Chitinophagales bacterium
AAGTCAACGATCAGAAAATCGAGTTCGGGCCACAACACTTCGCTGACGAATTGTTTGATGATTGCTGCCAAGCGAGGGCCACGCATTACAACCGCTTGTTCCGGTTCAATGATGAAACCGATGCTGATACAAGGGATACCGTGACCTTCGAGGGGGATCATACGGGGTACGCCCGTCACGTCGCGCACTTTGGGTCGCTCGCCTACCAATCCCAGCATAGTGGGGATGCTGGGGCCGTACACGTCCGCATCGAGCAGGCCGACCCGGGCACCCAATTGTTTGAGTCCGAGGGCGAGATTGACGGCCACCGTGCTTTTCCCAACGCCTCCCTTGCCGCTGGCTACGGCAAGGATGTGCTTGATTTGTGGCACAGAACTCGGAGGCGCAATGCCATCGGTGGCTTTTGCCACAAAATGTGCATTTACCTGTGACTGCGGGAAAACTTCCACAATCGCGCTGATGCAGGCAAAGTTGAGTTCGGCCTTGCCCTGCATTTGCAGGCTTGGAATCGCGAGTTTAAAATTGACGTTATTCCCTTCTATTACAAGGTCTTGCACCATGCCGGCGGTAATAATGTCGCGCCCGGTTTGTGGGTCGCGGACATTGCGGAGTGCGTTGAGTATTTGTTCTTTTTCCATGATTTTGCTAAATTTATTTGGCAATTCGTGTTCCATCGCCCGCTCAATATTTCACTTCCCACGCCCTTGCAACAGGACCAAAACAGTGTAAAACAGTATCTTGAAATCCAGCGCAAGCGACATGTTCTCAATGTACAACAAATCGAAGCGCAGTCGCTGTAGCATTTCCTTTACGTTGGAGGCGTAGCCGTATTTGACCTGTCCCCAGGAAGTTATGCCAGGGCGCACCTTTAGCAGGTGGCGGTATTGTGGATTTTCTTCCAAAATTTGGTCAATAAAATGCCGCCGTTCGGGCCTTGGGCCAACGAGCGACATGTCTCCGCGCAGCACATTCCAAAAGTTGGGGATTTCGTCCAGACGCCATTTTCTCATCACCGAGCCCCAAGGAGTACAGCGCGGATCATCATCGTGCGAAAGTTGAGGCCCCAGTTTTTCCGCATCGGTGTACATGGAGCGGAATTTAAAAATGGTGAAGGGCCGTCCGTTCAAGCCCAGCCTTTCCTGCGCGAAGAAGATCGGACCGGTGCTGGAAAAACGGACTCGTATGACAATATAGAGTAGCAAAGGGGACAATACAGCCAGGGCCAGTACACTTATTACTACGTCAATCCCTCGTTTGATGGCGCGCTGCCACTTGGGCATAAGTTCCTGTCGGATTTCGATTAGCACAGCCCCATAAACATGGTTCATTTTGACCGTGCCAAGCAGAATATCGTACATGTCCGGGATGATCTTGACCAGCACCTGTTCGCCAAAATCGAACAAGATGTTGAGGATATTGCGCAGGCGATTGTGCTCCGAGGTCTCAATAGCGATGATTACATCTTCGACTTGTTGTTCTCGAATTACTGAAGCCAGGTCGGGAAGTTTGCCAAGACATGGCAAATGTTCGGACAGAGCCTGTTCCATGCCGCCATTGGTGTCTATAAAACCCAGGAATTTGTTGCCCAATCCTTTTTTACGGTTTTTAATGTCCAAAAAAAGGTCGAGCGCGTTGTGATTACCGCCAACAAGAATCGTGTTGAACGTGACTTTACCAGCTTTTAAGCGCCGACTGGCCCGAGTGAGCAAAATCATGCGTGAAATGGCGGTCAGCAGAAAATGCAACCAAAGAAGGGCAAAGAACGAACGATAATAGGTGTGGTAATCGCTTACTACATCGTCTAAAATCAATGTAAAAAACAAAAAAGTAACCCCAAGGAAAGAAACTAATAAGGTGTTGGTCAGGGTGTTAAGTCGCGCGATACGGTAAATATCTGTATAATGGTCAAAGATGCTGTACAGAAGCACCCAACCTGTTGGGATGATAAAAACGCCGAGATAAAAATTGGGGTCGTTAAATATTTCGGGCCTGAGCGAAACGCCTTCCATATCTTTCCGATACAGGAAAAAAATAGCCCAAGCGAGCATCGCCATCACAAAATCGGCGACCCCGTAGAAAAAAGTATGGCGTTTTCGCTGTTTCATCTAACAAGAAGTACAAAGTTTCAAGTTGCAATTGGTTCCAGGGCTTGGAACTTTCAACTTGGAACTAAAAATGAACCACCCGAATATTATCTAACATGACCTTTCCGCTATTTCGGGTGTAGTTGCCCGCATTGTTTTTTGGCAGGCTCAGTCGGAAAAAGAGCCGTTGCTCACTTTCTCCGCTGGTCACTATGTTGTTGGTAATGTTGAGATAGGTTTTATTCCATTCCTCTGAGGTGTTGAATAAAAATACAAACCCGCTCCTCTGTTGTGGACCGCTAAGCAGGTAGAGAAAAAATGGGATGTCGGTTTTGTAGTTGATTTCGAGCCATACCTCTGGAGCGCCCAAAATGGGTAGATTCTCCATTTTTTCTGTGGCGATGTCCATAATTGGGTGCGCTGTATCCACTTGCAGCAGAATACTTTTCCCTGCAAATGCGCCCACCGAGGTCAGTTCGGAATTCAGAACATCGTCGCTGTCTCGGTTTTCAAGCGCGATGAATGAGCCTCCGTCAAAGTCGCCTCTCCCAATGCCGAAAGCGTATTTATTGTCCGAATCGTAGTCAGTAGTGGCTTGTACTACTGTTGTTTGGCCACCCGTCAGATTGTATTTTTTTGTGAATTTGGTCAGATATGGGTAAATATTTGGGGTGTTTTCAATGCCGTTTTCCTTAACCCCCGGGAAAAGTATGACCTCACTTTCGCCTTCGGCTAACACGGGAACCAGCGCTGGCAAGGTGTATGCCCCTAGATATTCACCGTTCACATACACCCAGCCATCGGTAATTTTCTGCCAATCGGCCCCGCCTGCTGCACTAACTTCAAACGGTTTGAGGTTTAAATAGGCAGGGATTTGTTCGGGGGCGTCTTTACATGCCGCAAAGACCATAATTGCGAAGGGGAGAATTAATTTGTTCATGTGTCTATTGTTTCGAATATCCAATTACGATTTTGACCGCACATACACCTCCATCGTCACCCCTTTAAAGTCAAAATGTTTGCGTAGTTGGTTTTCCAAAAACTGTTTATAGGAGTCGCGTACCCAGTTGGGGTTGTTTACAAAAAACACAAACGAAGGATAGGGAGTAGGCAATTGCGTCACATATTTGAACTTCGGAAAGCGGCCCGAAACAGAGGGTGGGGGAGTGCCCTCGATAATTTCCAGCATCAAATCGTTCAGTTCGGAAGTTTTGATGCGGCGGGTACGGTTAGCGTACACCTCCAGTGCTGCTTCAATGGCTTGAAAAATTCGCTGCTTTTCCAATACCGATATAAACAGGACAGGCACGTCGTCGAAAGGAGCGAGCCGATGTTTGATGGCTGCTTCAAAGTCGCGGACGGTGTTGGTTTTTTTCTCCTCCACCAAATCCCACTTGTTCACCAAGATAACAATGCCCTTGTGCCTTTTTTGTGCCAGCCGCAGAATATTCAGGTCTTGACCTTCCAAACCCTGGGTTGCATCCAGCACCAAAAGGCACACGTCGGATTCTTCCAAAGCGCGTATTGCCCGCATAACGGAGTAAAATTCCAAGTCCTCCTCTACCTTGGTTTTCTTGCGAATTCCAGCGGTGTCAATCAACATGAACTCTTTGCCGAATTTGTTGTAGACAGAGTGAATGGTGTCGCGGGTAGTACCTGCGATGGGAGTTACGATGTTGCGTTCTTCCCCCATGAGGGCATTGAGCAGTGAGGATTTTCCCACGTTCGGGCGACCAATAATAGCAAATTTGGGCAGTTCGGTATCAATTTCCTCCACCTTTTCGATGTGTTCGATGACTGCATCCAGCAAATCGCCCGTACCACTGCCACTGATAGCCGCTATAAAAAAAGTGTGCTCAAATCCCAGTCCCCAGAACTCGTTTGCCGCTAACAGGTCTTTGTGATTATCTGCCTTGTTTACGACCAAATAAACAGGTTTGGAAGATCGGCGGAGCCATTTGGCCATACTTTCATCCAAATCCGTAATACCGGTTTGTGTATCCACCATAAAGAGCACAACAGCTGCTTCTTCAGTGGCGATCCGAACTTGCGAACGAATGGCTGCTTCAAAAACATCGTCGGAGCCATGTACAAAACCGCCGGTGTCTACCACCGTAAAACGTTTGCCGCCCCATTCGCAGAAGCCGTATTTTCTATCGCGGGTCACCCCTGAAAAGTCATCAGTGATCGCGTCGCGCCCTCCCACGAGGCGGTTGTAAAGGGTAGATTTCCCGACATTCGGGCGGCCAACGATGGCTACGATATTACTCATGTTGAGGGGTTGATGGGTGAGGGGTTTAGGGTTTAGGGTTGAGGGGTTTAGGGGTTTAGGGTTTAGGGGTTTAGGGTTGAGGGGTTTAGGGGTTTAGGGCAAAATCTCAACATTCTCAACAAATCCTTAAAACTTAGGGCAAAGCACTTTTTCGTTATCGTAATCGCCCAAGTAAGAAATCGAGAGTTCGAATGCTCCCTGCCTTTGGTTGGATTGTAGGGCATTCAGGTTAAGGTCGTAACTGAGGCCGAAAACCATTGATTTGATTTCCACACCAAACAATGCCACCACAGCATCAAAACCAAAGCCGCCATCATTCCGAACCGGGCGTGCCCAAGTTCCAAAATGAAGTGCGGATCCGCCGTATTGACCCATGGCAAAGCGGAAGTTTGTTCCGGCATTGATTTCCATGTGCGGCCCTTGCATGGCTGCCAACAATCGCGGCTGTATTGAAACACGGTTGCTTCGGTCAAAGGGGATACTGGCCGACATTTGGGCATTAATTTTCGGATAGAGCTTGCCACCTTCCTTGATCGTGTTGTTGGTAGGGTCTTCGTAGAAAGACACCTTCGGTTGAAGTACGTGATGAATGGAAGCCCCTGCGAAAAACCGGCCTTCTTCTGAGAACTTGGAGGTGTAGTTTACACCAACATTCAGGTCGGGGAAAGAAAAGTTGTTGGCCGGCAGTAACTCGTCCGTTGGGCCGGTATAGCCCGTTGTACCGTTGAATTCATCGTGAAAATTGAGTGAACCATAGTTCACGTTGCGCTGTGTAAGACCACCTTGTAAGCCAATAGATAGGAATTGGTCGTCGTTCATCCCCAAAGATTTGTGGTAGGCCAGCGACACAGCTATCTGTGTAGTGCTGAAATCTACGACGCTTACTTTGTCGTTGAAAAACATAATGCCCAAGCCGATCGCGTCTTCGTTGGCTTTGCGACGGTTTGCGTCGAAACGCAAATCAGCCGCCATCGAAAAAGTCTTGATGGGATTGTCCAGCACCTTGCGCCATTGGTCGCGATAGATCGCACCCACCCGATAACTGCCTTCCATTGCACCAGAGAGCGCCGGGTTAAGCGTAAGTGGGGACGCGTAAAACTGGGTGAAATGTTTGTCTTGTGTGTGCGCCTTTGGGAGAAGGAACAGAAAAGCCGCCATTGCCAGAATTTTGGCAGGCGCAAGGACTAAATTAAATAGTTTCTGCATACAACTTGGGAATAGTTTCGGCAAAGGTAGCAAGTTGGCGGCTTATGCGGGAGGAGAAAGGGTTTTGGATTTGTGCAATTCAAAATTCTCCTACCTTTCGCCGATTCACTTTTCACCCTTTCTATCTAAAATGTATGGCAAACAACGACTTTAAACCCTACATCTCCTCTGAAAATGTATCCGTCAAAGAGTTCACTCTCCGCGCCATTGTCATCGGCTCCTTGTTTGGGGTGCTCTTTGGCGCGGCTACCGTCTACCTCGCGTTGAAAGCGGGCTTGACGGTTTCGGCTTCCATCCCCATAGCGGTGATTGCTATTTCGCTGGGGCGCAAGTTTCTGGGCACCACCATTCTGGAAAACAATATCATCCAGACCACAGGATCGGCTGGCGAATCGGTAGCTGCGGGCGTGGTATTTACACTTCCGGCGTTTCTTTTTCTGTCTGATGGCATCGGGAAGGGTTATTTCAATTATTGGACGATCACGATGCTGGCCATTTTTGGTGGCATTTTGGGCGTTCTGATGATGATCCCATTGCGTCGTTCCCTAATTGTGAAGGAACACGAAAATCTTCCCTATCCCGAAGGTACGGCCTGCGCCCATGTGCTCATGGCAGGCGACAAAGGGGGCGATTTTGCCAAAATGGCCTATCAGGGCCTTGGCTTCGCTGTTGGGTATGCCATGCTCCAAAAAATCTTTCACGTCATCGCGGAGGTTCCGACCTGGACGACGGGTATCGCTAACAAATATCTCCCGGCTGCGAGACTAAGCGGTGAGATTACCCCGGAATACTTAGGCGTGGGTTATATCATTGGTCCGCGTATTGCAGGGGTTTTAGTGGCGGGTGGCGTGTTGGCCTGGTTTGGCCTGATTCCCTTGTTGGCCACCCTGGTGCCGCCCGATGTGATTGCTGCGCAACTGGACAAGCTAGACTTGATGAATCCTGCCGTGGCCAGCGCAAAATTTGGCTGGGATCCGGCAACGCAAACGTTCACCAATCTTTCAGAAGCAGTTTATCGGGCTTACATCCGTCAGATCGGCGCCGGCGCCGTGGCTGGAGCGGGCTTTATCACGCTCATCAAAACCATGCCGACCATTGTCTCGTCATTCCGTGACAGCTTGGACGAGATGCGTAATCGCGATAAAACGGTGGTTGTAGACCGCACTGCCAAGGATCTTTCCCTAAAAGTAGTGGGTATCGGGAGTTTGGCACTTATTCTGCTTATGGCCGTTTTGCCGAGCATTCCTGGAGACAGTATCCTAAGCAAACTGCTCATTGGCGTACTGGTCATTGTGTTTGGCTTTTTCTTTGTCACCGTAGCCAGCCGTATTGTGGGTATCATTGGCAGTAGCAACAGCCCTATTTCGGGTATGACCATCGCGACAATCATGGGCACGGCACTGGTCTTTATTGGCGTGGGTTGGACAGGCAAAGTTTTTGAGCCAATGGCGCTGGTGGTGGGCAGCATGGTCTGCATCGCCGCCGCCAACGCAGGGGCAACCTCGCAAGATTTGAAAACGGGCTATCTCATTGGAGCAACGCCTCGTTATCAACAAATTGCGCTGTTTATTGGCGTTATTGTTTCCTCGCTTGTCATTGGCGCTACGGTGCTTTTCCTGGATACTCCCACGGCAGAACTCCGCGAAGCGGGCATCCAACACGCCATCGGCGAAACCTACAATGCCCCTCAAGCAACGCTCATGGCAACGCTCATCAAGGGCCTGCTTTCATTCAATTTGGACTGGCAATTTGTATTAGTTGGCCTTTTTGTGGCCATTACAATGGAACTCTGCGGCGTGAAGTCACTCTCCTTTGCGGTAGGGCTCTATCTGCCACTCAGCACCACGTTTCCAATCTGGATCGGTGGCGCGCTGAAAGGCTTGACGGACTGGTGGGGAAAACGCAAAGGCGAAGTCGCCGAAGATGCCGAATTGGGCAAAGGCAGCCTTTTTGCCACAGGTTTGGTCGCTGGTGGTGCGTTGGCAGGCGTGATCGTTGCAATTTGGCAAGCCAAAGAAGCGGCGTATGAAAAAGGGCAGGGTTGGCTACCAAAGGTAAATTTAGAGCACAAATTAGCCGGATTTACGGACGATGCGGGTGTTTTTCAGCCAGGCATATTGAGTCTGGGCGGCTATCATTTAATGGGAGTGCTTTGTTTTGCTGCACTCGCGTTCTTCTTGGTTCGAGCAGCAAGGAAGAAGTAAAAAGAAAGTGGCACACGGATGAAGCGGATTAGATACGGATTTGTATTCTATTAAGATTGAAAATCTGTGTCTAATCCGCGTCATCTGTGTGCCCTTCGTTTAAGCGCCCGTTGGAGAATCGCCCTATGCGCAATCCACATCCACTCGGTAATATCCGTCGCATTCAACCACCGAGTAATTGCCGGGAAGCAACGCTTCTCCGTTAATATTCAAGCCTTTGGCAATTTCAGATGGCAGCGGACAAGCCTCTTTCATGGCCAAAATCCCCTTTCGGAAATGGAGGCGATAAAGTTGTATGCAAAGGAACTCACGGAAAAAGAAGAGTGATATTTTTCCGTTGGTAGCAACCGCAATTTGCCCAAAAGTGAGTTGGCACGATTTCTTTGAAGAAATCCTTTGAAGCGTGTTGGTTCCAGTGATTTTGCAGATACCCGTTCCATTGCACTCCATAGCAGGAGATCCAAATACTACGTCGCAGTGCAGGATTTTTGAAGGGTAGCTGGTTTTGTTGGGGAGTGAAATGGTTTTTTTAGGAGTAATCGGTTCGACTGTTCGCCCATGAAAGTTAGGACGCACAGCATGTGAGATGTGGGACATGGCAGTGGTTAAAATATTGTAATCGGATAGGATTAAAAGAAAAGACTGTTCAGCAATGAAGCGAATTGACAGGGGGGGACAACAGCCGTTGCAAAGGAAACAACAACCATTCCATAAATAATAACTGCCGCCCCCTCAATCCACTGTTTTGTATTTCAGATTACAATTCTACGTCAAAAATACCTCTAAATGGGTATGTCATGGCGTTGCCGCTACCCGCAATTCATATCCACGCGGAAGAATCCGTTGCATTCGACCACGGCGTATTTGCCTGGAAGGATTTTTGTCCCTTGAAAATTCAAGCCCTTGGAAATTTCTGATGAAATGGGACAAGCCTCTTTCATGGATAAAACACCTTTGCGGAAATGTTGGCGATAAAGGCGGATGCAGAGAAATTCGCGAAAAAAATAAATCGAAATTTTACCGCCGGGTCCGGCAGATACCAACCCAAAAGTAAGTTGGCATCTTTTTGAGGTCTGCAATGGCTGATTGAAACTGGAAATCTCTATTTTACAGATGCCTGTTCCACTACAGTCCATGCTTGGCAATCCAAACACGACATCGCAGCGCATAATTTTTGAAGGATAAGTGGTCTTGTTTGGGAGTATGAGTGGAGAAATCGGTGTGGCTGTTTGCCCAGAAACAATTGGACGCACAGCACTTGGGAAATGTGCCATGAATTTGATTTAATTAAAATGTTTGAAATCAGTTTGGATTAAAAAAAGGCCGCTCAGCAATGGATCACCATACCACGGGAGGGGTAGTAAACAGCCGTTTCCTTGAAATCAATAACCGTTCCAAAATCAAATTCAACCATTCCCTAATGGATCTTTTTTTATAGATGATTATAAATTCAGGCCCAAAACAATCCCAGTACGGTCGTATTTTTTTCCAAAAAAACCGAATGCCACATCCACACGCAGCGGACGAATGGCTTTAATGCCAATGTTCTCGAAGCCCCAATTGAGTTCCCAATAGGGCAATTTGCCTGAAAAAGCTGGATCACGAGATGGCTGTTCAGCATAATAGAAATTTGCCCCAAACACCTCTTTCCAGTTCAATTTGCGCAAAAGCGGGATTTTGTCCAAAAACCAGCCTTCCCAGTGGTGCTGTACATGGATTTCCGCATAAGGTTGCTCGGTGGAATAGGCGTAATAGGGCAGCAAGAAGAAACTGCGCACATAATTCTCCGGCGCGCCAAATCTCGTTTGATTGCCTGATGCGTGATGCAAATCCATGAATGACAGGTTTTTGTGTCGCAGAAAATAACCACCCCCTGCATTCCATTCGGTTTTGCCTGCTAAACCCCAAGAGAGCTCGCTCTGACGAATTTGCAGGCGCAAAAGGTCAAAATCCGCCCAGTTGTTTTCTCCAATCGGCAATGCTTTTTGATAGTTCAGAATAAATTCGGGCCATCCTGAACTGCTGTATGCACGAAATTTTGGATAAGTGCTGTAACGCTGTTTTGGACGAAAAATCAATTGGGCCTCCAACACCAAAATATCCTTTGCCAGGAAGCTTGCAGGTTCGCCCACGGTGGAAAAAGGCACAGGCTCATTGGAAGTATACTCCCGCTCAGTTTTCTTTTTCCAGGTATAGTCACTTTGGTTTACGAGCGGCTTCCGTTGTGCCCATTCTGCATTTGCACGCATACTGAGTCCAGTGGTCAATACTTGGCTCCATTCGGCTTTAGCAAACGTTTTATCATAAATTTTCAGGTAGTTGCGCTTGGCCAACAGGGAGTTTTGTGTATTGACCAATGCGCCAATGGGGTTGCGATCATTGAACTGTGCCGTTATTGTGCCGCCCTCAAGGGTAAGCGTTCGATAGCGGATACTTTCAAAACGGCGTTGCACGCGTAGATTACCGCGCAATTTTTTTTCGGAAAAGCCATAATTCCCCACGGCCTCGGCTTGCCAGAATTTTGTGCCACGCTGATCAGATTCCTTTCTCCATGTGGGTCGAATATCCAACAGCCAGCCTTGCACCGTGTTAAATTGTATCCATCGAAATGCTGCCGGGTAAGAAATCGAATTGCGCTTGTATGAATTTTCCCAAGTGTAGCCAAAGAGTAAATTGTTGAATCTGAATCGGTTGCCTTTTCTGTCCATACTATCGAGGTAAGCTTTGGATTTCCAGATTTTCTGAAGGCTGTCCTTCTTTACATAGTCTTTTCCTTCTTCCTCTGTGAGGGGAACCGGGCGCGTTTCTTTCCAATAATCAGCCGTTCGCTCATTGGCTTTATCTTCAATTTTAAAAATCTCTTTGTTAAAAAGCCCGTCTTCAAATTTTGGATCCAGGTTGTAATTGGAGAAAATACTGTTGAAAAACCCACCGATTTTAAATCCAAAAACAGCAAATTTAAAACTCGTGACTTGGGTCAACAAGCCCCAGGTGTCGGTTGCTCCCAAGGGCACATATTGCTGCTGAATGCGCATGGTGTCGAGTACCGGTTGTTTGATGGACGGCCCTGTGAGCGACAGGTCGGCACCCGATAAAAGCCATAGATCGTCCACGATATACAGGAAGCCAGAAAACGTTGGGTCGGCAGGGCGTTTGG
>JBBQSW010000084.1:0-10819 GCA_038213575.1 Chitinophagales bacterium
ACATAGGGTATAATTTAAGCGTCTCCACCTCGTATTAATTCACTTTTTCAACTATCAAGATTTTGTTCTGGTGTGTTTTGCCGGGAATCTTGAATTGGGAAATGTAGCCGATTTGGCCAATCTTTTTGAGGCCGGAAAAGTGGCTCAATTGGCCCACGCTTCAGAAGCGGTGTCCATTGATTTTGGCATAAGCCCTAACCCTAATAACGGCCAGTTCATACTGAGCTATTCGGACGTACAAGATCCCCCTTCCCTTTTGAGTGTTTTGGATCAAAGTGGTAGCCTTGTTTCGACCCTGAATCTTTCTGGGACTGCTACCCAAAACGTCCAGTTGCAAAATCTGCCTGCTGGCACATATTGGATTCAATTGAAAACCCAGAATGGAAAAATTGGCGTGAAACAAGTGCAGATGCTGAAAGGCTGATTCTCATAACAAACCCTCTATTCCGCCAAAGGCAATTTCCCAACATTTGCATTTACCACTCTTGCCACGGGATACATCTGGTGCGTAGGTTCATACCAAGGCGACTTGCGATACACCCAGTCAAGTTGTGCGGCACTGTCAGCGGCAAATTCCGGCTCGGCTTTGCGTTTGGCTTCCAACTCGGCTTTGACTGCGGGGTTTTCTTTTAAAAATTGATCGGCCAGATCCTCAAAGACATAGGCTGAGAAATATTCTTTCTGCATCAGCACTGGCTCAAAGAAATTCCAGGCGAACCAAGAATCCGGGGCATTGGGCTCTAAAGTCTCCAGCAGGTAGCGATTGGCGATTTGATTGGTAAAAATCACCCAATCGCCTTTACTGAAACTGCGTTTGAGGGTCTTTTTTTCCAAGGTAACGCCGTGGTGGTAATAGTGGCCCTCCCAGGCATTCCGGGTTTTGAAGTCTTTGATAAAATAGGTTTCGGTCTCTATTTCCACACTTTGCGCGAGCTGTTTCATTTCAACCCCGTTGATTTTCAGGCGCTCAATAACGTGTTCCCAAGCTTGCGGGATAATATATGCAGCTGGTTTTGACACCGTCAAGGAAGGGTCAAAATGATTGTAGTACGGGATTTGCTTCTCGTATGGCTCGGAGCGGTCGTACCAAAGACGCGGAAGCCCGCTTACTTCTGAAGGTTTATATTTAGCGGCGTAGCCTTTGAACGTGATGCTGTCGTGCTTCTTTTGATCCATCACAAAGTCTAGCGCAAAATCCTGCTTGCTACGGGTGGTTTCCCAGGCCTTGGCGCGTGTATCCCGAATTTCTGGAATGTGCCGCGACATGAACTGCACCACCACGTCCATAAAATGATAGGTGCTCCATAAGCGATCCTTGAAGGGTTTGAGCATGTGTGTCTCCGGCATAAAACCAATGGTATTCCACAAAGCGGCGTAGCCCGTAGAATATCGGCCATAATCACAAAAACCGACGATGCCAGAGTCGGGCGTTTCCTTGGGAGAGTCTACATACGGGATCATTTCCCAGTTGCGTCCTTTCATATCAGCGTAAAGTTCGGGCAGCATGGTTTCTTCCAGAAATTGGCCGAGCGGCGACTCCAACTTGTTGTGCTGGGTGGCAATGAGCGTCATGGTGTATTGATAATCAGCGCCATTGCTGGTATGGTTGTCCACAAAAATATCGGGCAACCAGGTAGTAAAAATCTGGTTGAACGTGCGGGCGTTGCGCGAATCGCATTTGATGAAATCGCGGTTGAGGTCGTAGTTGCGGGCATTCCCCCGGAAACCGTAAGCTTCAGGGCCATCCTGGTTGGCGCGTGAATAAGAACCCCGGTTCAAGCAGCCATCCACGTTGTAGACGGGTATAATTACCAGCACCAAATGTTCGAGGGCTTTTTGCATCGCTGGCTTTTCCAAATAATCGCGCAGCAGTAAAATCGTTGCATCAATTCCTTCCGGCTCTCCGGGGTGAATCCCGTTGTTGATCAACAAAATACGCTTACCCGACTGCCGGATTTTCGCTGGGTCAAATTCCCCGCTTGTGTTCAATACCGCAACATGAAGCGGCTCTCCGCTGTCGGTACTACCCACTTTTGTCAATTTGAAAGACTCTGGATAAGCCGCCGCCATTTTCTCGTAACATGCGATGGCTTCGTGGTAAGTGAGCGTCTGGTTGTCGTTCGACTCGAAGGGAATGGTAAAATGCGCCATTTTTGGTGGGTGTTTGATGTGTCGGTTGCAAGCCAGCATGGAGCACATAGCGAGCAACAACAAGGATAATTTTTTTATGATAGAAAACACGGGGCGAAGTTAGGAAAGGGGGAGCAGATCTTGGGTTGATCTGGAGTCAGGCATGCTGTACTAGTGGCAGGGGCACGAAGTTGAGCCAAATCAAGCAACTTTTCCAGACGCTCTGCGTGTTTTTGTTCTAGTACATCAATAAGGTGGATCATCTCGGCGTGTTCGTCGGGAAACAAACGACCAGACTGTGATTTAGCGCTCAAGGCTTCGAAGCGTTGCTGAAGTTCGGCGGGGATGCTGTTGTTAATAGCCATGAGCAAATCTGACTCACGCTCAGACAAGTGATTTGGGGTCTTTTTCCGTGCCACCAAGTTGCCGACTTGCTGCATGAATTGCTCCAGAGTATCAGTATCAAAGGCTTTCATACCTTCAATAATCTCGTCCAGACCAACCGTTGCTTTCGAGCGAGTCAGAATTTTTCCGGTGCTTGTCTTCAGTATGAATTTTGGCAAAAATAAACAAGATTTCTGACGAGCGGCAAAAGTCCATCAAAAAGAAACCTCACTTCTGCATCCGCACCTCCACAATCTCCACCCTCCGCTCTCTCGCAGCATCGGGGTGAAAAATAGAGTTGCGCTCATCCCCAAGTTTGTCACTCACGGTAGCACGGGCAGTGGTTTCACCAAAACTAGTCTCGGTAACCAGCAACTTCCCGACACGGAGGTAGGGCTGCAACACTCCATCGGACCAGGTTTCAAAATGGTTGCGCACACTGCTCACACGGCGTTTGCCCAAGTTCAAGTTGTAGTCGCTTTCGGCTCGGGGACTTGTAAAGCCCTTGATGAGCACTTCGACAGCCTCGCCTGCTTCCAGGCGGTTCAGTAGTAGATCACAGAGTTGGCCGAAACGATCGTAACCTCGGCGAATTTCATTTTCAAAAAAATCGTCTATTTGCTGTGCTGCGATTTCGGCATTTGCACCATCAATATTGCCTGCAAAACGCTCCCGGTATTCGTTTTGGCGATCGAGATAGACCTGCGCAGTTTCTTCATAACTCTTTTTAGTGCTGGTACGGCGGGTGCGTTTATCTGGCTCATCGTTGTCAAAATAGAGCGGAAGACCATTGAAATTTGTCAATTTGGGCGGTTCTGCTGAAGGAAGTTTCAGCGGGACAGGTGGCAAATCCGGTTCCTTCACGGATAGGGAAGGCAAGGTGTCTGCCGGAGGCGGAGGAGGGGGCGGGATTTTAAATGAAAAGAGGTCGTAGCAAGCCGCCTTGGTTTTTTCATCGAGGTAAAACGCACCCGTGCGGTTGCTACTCAAAAAGCCATTTAGGCCATCTGGTTTTAAGTGAAAATACAAGTCATTGAAACTGGTATTGAGGCCTGGCCCTACATTTTGGGGTGCTGAAAATTTGTCTTCAATTTTATCCGCAGCATAGATATCATAGCCGCCCAAGCCTGGCATACCCTCTGAACTGAAATACAGTTTTTGGGTGGGAGCAAAAAAGAACGGAGTGCCTTCATTCTCTGGAGTGTTCAAGGCTTCCAGGTTTATAGGTGTTTGAAATTCAGGCAAAGCAAGCTTCTTTTTGCCCGGCAAGGGCAGACTGCAAGGGCAGAAATAATTGGTGTCCAACGGCACACTCCATAGGTCGAGTTTGCCTTTGCCGCCCGGGCGGTCACTTGCGAACCACAGGACAGGGCCTTCTACGGCCTGGTCGTAGCCAATGCTGGGCTGGGTCGTGGTGTATCCGGGAAGATTGATGGGTTCGGGAAGGCGGATGGCCGGCAGCCAACGATTGCGACGGTCAACAACCGTGAGCCAGAGTTCGCAGCGTTTGTCGTAGGCATTCAAGTCTTTGCATACGCTGAAAACCATGTAATGACCATCTGGAGAAAATGCTGTGTGGGCAATATGTGCTGTGTCCGTGCTTGGAAAACCACGTCCGGGTTCCCGCCCGCGCCCACTTTTGCCAGCGAGCATTACTTTGTGCAACTTAACCTTTTGGCGGTTTTTATCGCTTTTTTTATCAAACCGATTGGAGCTGTAAAACAAGGTGTCACCTACCACCGTGGGGGCGAACTCGTTCCAAACACTGTTGATTTCCTTGCCTAAGTGCTTGATTTCCACATTAGTCGGGATGGCCGCAAGGGCTTGCGCGGTTTGGCAAAGTTGGATTTCGGCTGATGCTTTTTGAAAAAAAGAAGGGTCTGCCTTTGAGGGTTTTTCCGTTAAAAATCGTTCAAAATAAGAAATTGCACTCGAGTAGTCGCCCAAGTTCTTCTTCACCTCGGCCATCCTGAAATCCAGGAGCGGGTATTTTTCCTTGTGCTTGGGAGAGGCCGCGATTTTTTCGTAGGAACGCAGCGCTTCGGGGAAGGCTTGGTACATCCGGGCACTCTCGCCATATTTCCACCAAAGCGAAAAATCGTCGGAGTGGCGCTTCAGCACATCACCATAATACTGGACCGCTGCACTATAATTTTTATGCTTAAAAGCGTCATCGCCCGCACGTTCGTATGAGCGAAGCGATTGGGCGTTTAAACTAGCGTAAACGAAAAACGTTGCTGAGATTAAAAGGACTTTTTTCATAGTAGTTCATTCTATTACAATCGGTAGGGGGAAAGAGCCTGGGTGTCGCCTAACGCACCGATTGTTTTTTTTGGTTTGTTCCGGAATTTTCAATAGATACGCCAAATGAACCCTTCCTGGATTTTTAAAAACTGATAATCAACAGATTAGAACTAAATAATCGTCCGAAATTTTTCAAAATACGGGACAACATTTAACAACTTTTGTAACCGGAACTGGAACTACTCTCCATACTACCGCAATTTCTATGCCGCCCCGCCCATTGGTTGCCTCGTTGAATTTGGACGTATTCCAGTCATAACTAATGCCTACCAGCCAATTATTGCGTTCGAGCTGCAACGCAGGTATGATAGCATCGCTGAATCGAGTAGCCAAAGTAGCCCTTATAGAAGTCTCGTTGGCGAGGCCTGTGGTCAATATTTGGCGCATCCCGCCCCCAATAACAATCTCTTTTGCCCCCTTGCTGCTTTGTGCTGAAGCAAAGGCTACAATGTCATATTGTTCCCGAATTTGATAAACGCCTTCGCTAAAAAAAGTGGCTCGAATGGGTAGTTTCGCCTCGTCAATATCCCCCAAACTTACTACGGGTCGGTTGAGGTGAAAGGCTCCAACGCCCAAAGTGGCGCGGTTGCGAGACTCAGCAGCTTGGTAATGCCACAATACCCCTGCCGAAAGGGACGGTGCCAGGCCAGAAGTGCCGCCCAAAGGCTCCTTTGAGGGCAAAGTGGGGTCAAAAAAATCGCCGGCCCACTGGTTTTTGAATTTCAAATGGCTGATGTCTACCCTGCGTTGGATCGCAGCCAAACCAAATCCAATGGAAATTGCACTTGACTGATCAATAGCATGTGCTGCACTTATATTTAAGCCCCCTTGCGCCCATGAAAGATTCGCATCACCCGCTTGATCGTTTTGAAGTAAAATACCGAATGAAATAAGGCTTTTGCCTCGTTGAATGGCTTTCCAATCTGCTGACACTGAATAGGTTTCGTAGGCTACAGGTACCGATTGCCATTGAGAACGGTACAGCCCTGCCACCCGCCATTTGCCCTGAAAAACGCCCGTAGACGCGGGGCTTAAATGCGTAGGATTGAGGTAAAATTGAGAATAATGCAGATCCTGCGCAGCGAGGGGCGCAAGACTCAGGAACAACCCAAGAAAGGTGAGCTGGACGGGGGAATACATATTGATTATCGGTTTCGGTCGGAAGTGCAAAGGTAATACTGCAAGCATTGTCAAAGATAGTATTTTTGCCCCATGAATTTTGAGGTTTGTGCCGTCAACATCCAATCTGCCCGCGCAGCGCAACGCGCCGAAGCCCATCGAATCGAACTTTGTTCGGCCTTGGATGTGGGTGGGCTGACACCATCTTTAGGACTGATTCGGGCAGCGGTTCGAGCCTTGGAAATCCCCGTTCATGTACTGATTCGTCCTCGTGAGGGTGACTTTTGTTATTCAGACGCCGAGTTGGAGATAATGCTGGATGATATTCGGGTTTGTCGGGAGGCGGGCGCGGCGGGAGTAGTGGTGGGAGCGCTAACAGACAAAGGTCAACTAGATTTACCCAAAATGAAAGCGATGAAAGCAGCTGCTGAGGGAATGGAAGCGACCTGCCACAGGGCGTTTGATTTCACCGAAGATCCGTCGGAGGCTTTGGAGCAGTTAATTGCTATGGGTTTTAGAAGGGTACTTAGTTCGGGACAATCTGACTCGGCGTTTGAAGGCCGGTTTTTACTGCAAAAATTGGTACATCAATCAAACGGACGCATCGCTGTGATGCCAGGGGCGGGCATAAATGCGGAAAACATTCAGGCAATTACGGAGGTTTCAGGTGCCCGGGATTTTCATTTTACAGGGAAAAAGAAGGTGCTGACAAGTGGAGGAAGAGAGATTCCAGGATTGGAATTTTGGCATTGGGAGAGTGATGAATCGTTAATTAGACGTATATTAGTGGCCGCGCGTAACATCTGCGTGAAATAACTGTACAACATCAGCGTGAAATAACCCTTGGACTCACTTACTCAAATCGTACTCGGCGCCGCTTGCGGCGAAGTGGTAGCCGGCAAAAAAATCGGCAACCGCGCTCTGCTCTGGGGAGCCGTTGGAGGCACTATCCCCGATCTGGACGTATTCGCATCGTTTTTTTGTGACGAGATTGCGAGTACCTCTTTCCACCGGGGCTTCATGCACTCCTTCCTGTTTGCCGCGCTCGCACCCTGGTTGCTGGCCATGCTTACCCAGTGGTTTTAGGGTGCAAATGTGTACAAACGACGAGGATACAAAGCCGGGGCAATGATCATTTGGTTGATCTTTTACCTTGGCGCGGCGACGGGAATCAACTTTATACCCGTACTCATGGGCGAAGGACTGAGCTGGTATGCGCTCGTGCCGACGCTGGCATTGGGCGGCTGGTTTGTTTGGAAACTATGGCGCGACTATTGGCAGCGCGACCTTAAACTAGTGGATGCCTCCTACCGCACTTGGGTGTCGCTTTTTTTCTGGAGCATATTCACGCACCCAATTTTAGACTGTTTCACGAGTTGGGGCACCCAGATTTTTCAGCCTTTCGATGATATACGGGTACAATGGTGTACCGTGTCGGTGGTGGATCCGGTTGCAACTGTGCCGTTTCTGGTATTGCTGATAGTGGCCTCGCGTATTCCCAAATCAAATCCCGCCCGGGCTTGGTGGAATTGGGCTGGGCTGGCGTGGTTTTGCGGCTATTTGCTTGTGTACACCTTGTGGCATAAAAGCGTAGTGAACCGCACTTTCGAGGAAACTTTAGCAGCAAAAAACATTCATTATCAACGGTATTACACCAATCCAAGTCTTTTTAACAATATCGTGTGGAGTGGCGTAGCAGAAGGCGATACCGCTTATTATTTTGGTCAGTTTGGGTTCAATGACTGCAAGCGGGAGTTCAACCCTATTTCCGTCATTCCCAAAAACCATCACTTGCTGGATGTGGTGCCGCCCGATTCACGTGCAGGTTATTTTCTGCGTTGGTTTTCAGAGGGGTACTACAACGTGCTCCCATACCGAGGTGACACCTTGCAGGTAAATGACCTTCGTTTTGGACTTTTGGGCGACTCGTTGCGGGGCAAAAACTATGTTTTTCCCTTCCTTGTGTTCAAAAATGAAAAAGGGGAATGGGATATTCTCCAAAACAACCGCAACCAGGAAAACATAGAAATGAGCAAACAGGCATTTGGCGATCTCTGGTTGCGGGTCAAGAATGGCCGATGCATTGGCAATACTCAGTAGCAAGCCTCACTTTATCTCCCTATCACTTCATCATTTCCTTAAACATGCGTCAACGCACCATTACCGCTTTCTTTTTTGCCGCCGTCATGTTGGGGGGAATTTATGGAGGAAAGTACACGTTTTTTGCACTTTTTGGGCTAATCACATTTGGCTGCTCATGGGAACTGCTGGGGTTGATGCTGAAACACGAAGACCAGTTTGTGACCCTGCGCCGTATTGCAGGCACAATACCTGCGGTACTCGTTTACCTGTCTTTGGGTGGGAATGCTTTGGAAATTATTCCGAATGAACTGCTGATTTCTCCACTGATTCTGCCTGCACTTTTGTTTGCTGGATGGGCCTTGCTGGAAATGTTTTTGGCCAGTAAAAACCCGTTTGGCAATGTCGGAAGCTATTTTTTAACAATTGCCTACCTCGGTATCCCATTCGGACTTTTGACCATAGCAGCGCTGCAACCACAGGGTTGGTGTATGGTTGGTGCGGATCCAAGCGCACACTATATGCCACACCGCGTATTGGGTTTGCTTCTGCTTGTTTGGACCAATGACACAGGCGCCTACCTTACCGGAAGGAAATTTGGCAAACACAAACTTTTCGAACGGATTTCACCCCAAAAGACCTGGGAAGGCACCCTTGGCGGCGCAGTATTCACGGTGCTGATTGCATGGGGGCTATCATTTATTATCCACGATTTCACAGTTCCTCAGTGGCTTGCATTAAGCCTGGTGGCAGCCATCGGCAGTAACCTCGGAGACCTTGTGGAAAGTATGCTCAAGAGAAGCTTAGGCGTTAAAGACTCGGGGACGATCTTGCCGGGGCACGGTGGGTTTTTGGATCGCTTTGATGCGTTTATTTTTTGCCTGCCATTTTATTGTTTGGTGTTGAAGTTCGTTTGATCGCTTGGGAACCTGTTCGTTGCAGAGGATTTATTTAAACAGTCGGTTTTTAACGATCAGTTTTCACCGCCTTCCCCTTTTCTTTCCAGGCTGTTATCCCCCCTTTCAGGTCATGAACTTTGGTAAAGCCCAATTTGGAAAACTGACTCGCCGCATTAGCACTCCGACCACCCACAGCACAATAAACCAAGACTGGGCGATTTTTATCCAATTGGCTGATTTTCAGTGCAAAATCCGCGTCCTGAATGTTCAGGTTTAGCGCTCCCGGGATATAGCCGCTTTGAAGTTCCCCGGGCGTGCGCACGTCCACCAATTGTATGGTGGAGTCGCTTTTCAACATGGCCTCAAAGGCATCGGCAGTGAGTTTGTTTTGACCATTGGCCGTACTTGGAGAGCAGGAAAGTCCCGAAATGGTGAGTAATAAAAGGAGTGTACGCAGCATAATTTATAAGATTGGTTGAATTGATTCATCTCCTGAAATAGTCCACTCTACATGGTTTTGAAAATTGATCTTTTGTAATCACTTAAAAATCAATGGATTTCTATCACTCAGATCATCAAAATTACTTTAATCACTGTATATCTTCTTGATCCTTTGCCGCCATTCTACATACCCCATCACCGAAAGGACCAGAAAAACCAGGTATTGAAAACTTGTGAACACATAGCCTTTGATGAAGTATAACGGGATGGAAGCCACATTGGTAATGCCCCACCAAATCCAGTTTTCCAACTTTTTCCGCGCCATCAGCCACATGGCCGTGTAAGCCGCTGCTGAGGCAAATCCATCCGCCAAGGGAACCGTGCTATCCGTAAATTTTTTTAATATAAAATAGAGCAGCCCCCAGCACAAAACAAAGAAAACCAAGGAGTTCCGCCATTCAACCGTAGTAGATCTGCTGATGTGGAGGACCACTTGCCCTTCGTTTTTTTTCGACCACAGCACCCAGCCAATCACGCTCATCACAGTGTAGTAAAAGTTCACGCCAGACTCTGCATAAAGTCCGCCCACGATGCACAAGTAAATGTAAATGGAGGTATTGATGATGCCAGTAGGATACACCCAGATATTTTCAATGCGAGAAAGCATCACACTGGCAATGCCGAACACCACCGCCACAAATTCCAGCCAACCTGTGGCGAAAAGACCGTCCAAAAACTGTTGCCAAATATCCATCGTTTACTTTTGCACTTGAAATGAGCGTCGAACGTTTTGATTACGTCGTAATCGGTGGGGGCATCTTCGGGTGCTATGCCGCTTTGCACCTCGCCGGACGCGGGGCAAAAGTGGCAATTTTAGAGAAAGAAGCCCGACTTTTTCAAAAAGCCTCGCTGGTGAACCAAGCCCGCTTGCACAGTGGCTACCACTATCCCCGAAGTGTGGCCACTGCGGCCATGAGCGATGAGCACAAGGCACGATTCACGGAAGAACACCGTCCATTTGTCAACCAAAGTTTTGAAAAATTTTACGCCATTGACCGCTACGGATCCTTTACAGATGGCCCTCAATTCGAGCGTTTTTGCGAATTTCTCGACATTCCTTGCGAGCGGGTGACCGAACACCCTTTGTTCAATTTAGAGCGTTTAGAGGCCCTTTATCGGACGGAAGAGTATTCTTTCGACCCGGTTTTGCTCGGCAATTATTACCGTGAAAAAGTAGAAACAACAGCTGGCATCACGGTTTTCAAAAACGCACAAATCCAACAATCAGAAGCAATTGGCAACGAATGGGCTATTGACGTGAAACCCTCCACCCTCAACCCTCCACCCTCAACCCTCCACCCTAAAACTTTCCACTTCAACGGTCATCAATGCCACCTACGCCGCCACGAATGCCATAAACCACCTTTTTGGCGTGAACGACCTAGCCCTCTCCCATGAGATTT
>JBBQSW010000085.1:0-10793 GCA_038213575.1 Chitinophagales bacterium
TGTTGAGGCCAATGGTAGGGCCTAAAGAGAATTCTTGGCTGTTGGCTATAAAAGTACCACAAAACACAAGTGCGGCTGTAAAAAGTAGATTTTTCAAATTGTAGTTGATTTAATGCCAAAATACACATCATCTTGGCAGGACAAAGGTGCGAACCCTAGTTTCGAGGGGTGTTACACAATTCTATAAACAAATTGCATTATTCACACATGAAGGGGGTTGTCAAAGCAGTAAATGCAATGTGTTTCCCAAACTTTGCTTTCTTTTGTCCTCTCAAACCGACAAACATGAAAGTACTCTTCGCGTTCATTTTAGTCCTCCCCTTGGTGCTCCCAGCGCAAACCTACCTGATGAACGGTTTGCCCATCGCGGACTGCGCCGGAACATTTTATGATTCTGGAGGGCCCTTATTCAATTATTCCAACAACCAAAACTTGAGCACCACCATCTGCTCTGATGGGTCAGGAGGTGGTACCCACATTCGGCTCAGTTTTTCCCAGGCCAATGTGGGGGTGGGCGATCTGCTCTGTTTTTACGACGGACCCACCGCAGGCGCTCCATTGCTTTCCTGTTCAACCGACTATCCAGCAGGGCAACCCTTTGTGGTGACGGCCACTCCAAACAATCCAAGCGGTTGTATCACGGTGACGTTTCAATCCAACGGAAACGGTACGGCAACAGGCTGGGCTGCTGTAATTTCTTGTATAACGACCTGTCAGACAGTTTTGGCGGACCTCGTTTCCACCACACCAGCGATGGCCCCGGTGGATACTGGCTGGATTGATGTTTGTCCGGGAGAACGGGTCTTTTTCAATGGGCTTGGTATATATCCCCAAAACAATTTTGCCTACCCACAGTCGGATTTGACCACCAATTTTGAATGGAATTTTGGCGATGGCGGCATTGCTTATGGCCCAAATACTTCCCACCGTTTCGACACACCAGGGGGCTATTATGTACAACTTTTGCTTACAGACACGCTGGGTTGCCGAAGTAGCAATCTGATTAGCCAGCGGGTCCGGGTGGCGCACAGACCAGAATTTGATTTGATCGCTGTATCACAAATTTGTGCAGGCGACACCCTGCATTTGAGCGCTTCGGTGGATTCCACAGTGACAGGCACCACAATCCTTGCAACCCCGGTCTCTGCATCCTTTGATGTAGAAGCAAGTCGCTCAGACTCTCTTGCGCTGCCCGATGGAACGGGTGCACTGTATGAAACAAGTATCTTTTTTTCCGAGTTTTCTCCTGGCCAAATACTGTTGAATGGCAATGACTTGGAGAGTATTTGCGTCACTATGGAGCATTCGTGGATGCGTGACATAGAAATCACGCTCACTTGTCCCAACGGACAAAGTATCATACTGCATGATCACCCAGGTAATTTTGGCAGCGAAGTGTTCCTCGGCGAACCCAATGACAACGACAATTTTAACCCTGTGCCGGGCCTTGGCTATGATTATTGCTGGACACCCAATGCAGCGAATGGAACCTGGATAGATTATGCAAATAATGTCCTGGGCGGCACTGGCACCCTTCCTCCAGGCGATTATAGCACGTTTGATCCCATCAGTGACCTAGTGGGGTGTCCGCTCAATGGCGAGTGGACAATTGGAGTGGTAGACCTTTGGCCTGCCGACAATGGTTATATTTTCAATTGGTCCCTGAAATTTCAAGACGGGCTTTATCCTTATATCGAAAGCTTTACTCCCCAATTTTTGACCTGGAATTGGAGTAACCACCCTTCCATTTTTTATTCAACTACTGACAGTATCTCGGCTGCTCCACAAAACGCTGGGACAGCAGGCTACACTTTCACAGTCAATGATGAATTTGGATGTAGTTGGGACACACTCGTAAGTGTCGCAGTGCTGCCACCCACACACCCTGATTGTTATGTCTGCGCCACTAATTTTCCAGCCCTTTCGGATACCATCGTATGCCTTGGTGACCCCGTTCCGTTCAATGCCACCTCGCTTGCACCTGTTACGCAGGAGGTCCGTTTTGAGGCTTATCCAGATTATCGTTTCGGGAATGCCACCCACCCACATAGTAACCCTTATCTCTCTCCGATCGGAGTCAACAGTCTGGGATTCAACTTCTTGACCAACCCTATCCAACAAATCACCTCCGTTTGCCTGGATATTGAAACGGATTTTGCGGCAGACATCAACATTTTCCTTCGAGGACCAGGAGGTCAGCAGCTCATGCTATCCACTGGCAATGGTGGAGCAGGCGATAACTATAAGATCACCTGCTTTTCTCCATCGGCCAGTGTGCCTATCGTGGGGCAGGCCGCGCCCTTCAACGGGACCTATATTCCTGAAGGAAACTGGAATATACTGGCGGGTGCCCAAGTGGTTGGAGACTGGAGTTTAGTCGTTTCAGATGGCTTTGCACCCGCTCAATTTGGTGCCGTTAAATGGTGGAGTATTGGCTTCAACGCACAAAATTCGGTTGCCTACAATTGGACAAATTCGACATCACTCAGTTGCGCAAATTGTCCAACTCCCACCGCAACCCCCACAGATACAACGACTTATATACTGACCGCGATAGACAGCCACAGTTGTGTCCATTCGGATACGGCCGTAGTCAATGTTTCCACTTTATTTCCGGCCCCTTCAGGCTTAGCAATTGCTCAACTTGGCGTAGGGAGCATGACCTGGCAGTGGAATGCTGTGCCGGGGTCACTTGGTTATGAAGTAAGTGTGGATGGTGGGCTTTGGCAAACACCGAATAACGGCCTGCTTTCGCACATGGTTACCGGATTGATGCCTGGGCAAACTGTGAATATTTCGGTGCGTTGTATCAGCCCAAGTTCCTGTCCTCCAGCGGTAAGCATTGCGAGCGGTTCCATCCTGCCTTGTATCATGTTTGCCAATGTTTTTTCTACATCGGATGTGCTTTGTGCAGGGGATACTACAGGTTCGGCAACACTTTCTGTATCCAATGCAGTTTCACCGATTCAAGTCTTTTTGGACAACATTCCCACCCCCTTTCCAAATGGTGATTTGACCAATATCCTTTCTGGTGGCAGCCACTCCGTCATAATCATTGATGCAATTGGGTGCCGTGATACCGTGACTTTTACCATCAACGAACCGCCTGCTATTCTTTTATCAGCTTCAGGGACAGATATTTTGTGCAATGGTGACAATTCGGGAGACCTAAACGCTTCGGCTACGGGCGGTACGGGCAACATCGCGTTTGCTTGGCGCGATTGTCTTGGAGGTCCTACCCTCGGAGGCGCTTCACAAAGCAATCTTTTCGCAGGATGTTATGCTGTGACAGCCACCGATGCCAGCGGCTGTACCACCACCACAACGGTTACCTTGAACGAACCATTGCCCTATGTTTTCAACCTTGTGCAAGACTCCGTTTCCTGTTCCGGCCTGTCTGATGGCAGCGCAAATATCCTCGTTGCGGGCGGCACCCTGCCTTATCAGTATTTGTGGGATAATGGCGCAAATACGGCAAACACAACTAATCTTGATGCTGATTTTCATTTTGTAACGGTAACTGACGCCAATCAATGTGCGGCCACTACCTTTATACAGGTGCTCGAACCAGTTGTTTTGTTGATTGACAGCGCCCAAGCTCAGAGCGCTACCTGCTTTGGAGGAAATAATGGTGCGGCAACGGTTTTTGCCACGGGAGGAACCCCCAATTATGCCTATCAATGGGATGATCCAGCGGCACAAACGCTGCAAACAGCACTTGCCCTTACTACTGGAACCTACAACGTGACGGTGACAGATTGGAACGGATGCACCGAGCAAACTTCCGTAACAGTTACTTCACCCCCTGATTTGTTGCTCAACTTCACAAATGTCTCTGGAGAAACCTGTGCCGGCGACTGCCGAGGCGAGGCTACCATAAGTCCTTCGGGTGGGGTAGGGGGCTACCAATTTGATTGGGCGGACAATTCCATTCCAGATGGGGCGCAAACCGCCACAAATCTTTGCCCCGGAACTTATCAAGTGACGGTCATGGATTCAAATGGCTGTACGGAAGTAAATCAGGTAATCATTGACGCAGCCACGGCAATAGTTGTGCAGATTAACAGTATGCCGCCTTCTTGTGCTGGTCTTCAAGACGGTTCTTTTGACCTGCTGGTTTCGGGCGGCAGCTCACCATACCAATTTCTTTGGAGTAATGGGAGCACTACTGCCAACCTTCAAAATCTGCCTTGTGGCCAATATTTTTTGACGCTTACCGATGCAGCAGGCTGCGTGAAAAATTACTCCGTCATCTTAGATTGCCCACAAACCATTTTGGTAGTTAGTATTGTCCCTCAACATGTTCCGTGTTTCGGAGGGGCCAATGGCTCCATCACCGTTCAAGCCCAAGGCGGCACATTACCGCTCAATTATTTGTGGGACGACCCGAATGCACAAACAACGGCCACCGCCCAAAACTTGCCAGCAGGGAATTACACCGTAACCATCACAGATGCAAATGGCTGCAACATAACGACTTCAAGCATCGTGAACCAGCCACTCCAACTCGTGGTAAGCACCCTCCATACCAATGCGACTTGCCTGAACTACGGTGATGGCACCGCTACTGCAGTCGCCATGGGGGGAATTCAACCGTATTCCTACAATTGGGGCGCTGCTGGCACAACCCAGACGATTACAAACTTGGCGGCAGGTACGTTTTTTGTGACGGTTACGGACGGGAATCAATGTGCCAGTACGTCCTCTGCGACAATTGGACAGCCACCTACATCGGTTGTGGTGACCGCGACTCAAACCCGCTTCGCTTGCTGGGGTGAGAGTGATGGGGATGCTTCCGTTTCGGCAAGCGGGAGCAATGGGGCACCTTTCACTTTTATTTGGAGCAATGGCCAGATGGGCGGTGGTGCATCTAACCTCGCCCTAGGACTTTATACCGTGACCGCAACGGACTCAAAAGGTTGTACAGGAACTCAAATTGTTGCCATTCAACAACTGGACAGTATTGACGTACTTACGGCGTATGCTCCCCCGACCTGTGCAGGTTATTCAGATGGGGTGGCAGCAGTCGTGTTCATTGATGGTGGATTGGGCATGGGTGATTCAACACGATACAATTACCAATGGAGTTTGCCTTCTGCGCCCAACTCAACAGTCGTTACTGGGTTTGCTGCAGGTAATTATTCCCTGACTGTTACGGATTTGCAAGGTTGCTCGGGTGTCTTCCCTTTTGATGTGTTGGGACAACCTGCACTAACACTTCAATTGTCTACGGCGGATGTATCGTGCTACGGCCTTGCCGATGGTTCAGCATCTGTTTCATCCGTTCAAAATGCCGTTGGCGCAGTCACTTTCCAATGGAACAATAATGAATCGAATCAGTTGAATGACAGCCTACCCGTAGGTAATTACCGTGTTACAGTTACTGATTCTAAAAACTGCACGGTGGTCGGCACCACAACGGTGCAACAGCCCGAACCGCTAGAAATTGCATTCCAAATTCAAGCGCTTATTTGTGCGAATGATAGCAATGGTGTTGTGACCGCTACCGTAATGGGTGGCACAAGCGCTTATGTCTTTCAATGGGACAACGGTGCTAACACCCCTGAAATCCAAGGTCTTGGCCCCGGCAACTATACATTGCAGGTCACGGATCAAAATGGCTGTATTATCAAAGATTCTGTAGCATTGAGCCAACCAGGTGCGCTGGTTGTTTCAGTAGAAACGATGGAACCTGAATGTTTTGGGGCTCAAGATGGACTGATTCGATTGCTTATTTCTGGAGGTGCAACTCCCTACAGGTACCGTATAAACGAAGGCCCATTCGGCGGCAGCAGTGCGTTTCTTGCGTTGGGTGCAGGCACCTACAATTTACAAGTGCGCGATGCAAACGGTTGTACCTCAAGTATCAGCACCCTGCTTGGACAACCGGTTCAAGTCCAGGTATCCGTCGGTATTGATACAACCCTTGTTTTGGGAGACAGCCTTTTGCTTTCACCCACGGTGAACAACGCCGTGGGCATCACCAGTTTTGAATGGACCAGTGCCTTGGTGGATAATTTCACTTGTGTGGATTTGCCGGATTGTGAAGAGATTTGGGTACACCCAGGACTTACAAACACCTACCGTGTAAAAGTCACAGACGAAAACGGCTGTATGGGTAAAGGCGAAATAAGGGTGACCGTTGAAAAACCTCGCGGCGTGTATGTACCCACGGGATTTACGCCCAATGGCGATTTTGAAAACGATCTTCTGGTGGTACACGGCAAAAGCCGACAAGTGAGCAAGGTGTTGTCTTTCAAGGTTTTTGACCGATGGGGGGAATTGGTTTATGCGGATCAAAATTTCTCTGTCAACGATACCTCCAAAGGCTGGGACGGTACTTTCCGGGGACAACCCTGTGATCCAGCGGTGTTTGTATGGCTTTTGGAGGCGGAATATATTGACGGACGCATCGAACTTTTGAAAGGCAATGTGACACTGGTTCGATAGCATCGGGTATTATTCGGGGTTGTGTTAATGGATACAACCCCGAATAACCGCATTGCTACCTTTGAATGATTATTTTACGAAGTTCAACCTTGTCGTGATGATGGATTCTGATAAAATAAATACCGTTTGATACCCCGAAAGCATCTACTTTGAGAATTCCATCCTTGGTTTGCCCAGACCCCGAGGCAACTGGTCGGCCTTGGGCATCAGAAATACGGTAGCTCACTTGAGCGTCCTCAAGCATTTCAAATTGAACATAAAAGCCGGAAGGTAATGACGGATTAGGATAAACCCGGGCCGTTTCGTGGTTGCCAGATTGTTCGGTCGTTCCCGAAACGGTATAGGTGCCGCACTTATATTTAACGGTTCCGCTGTTCATATCCTCCCAAACAACATACAATTTGCCGTTGGAAGAAAACACTACATCGGCATTCATAACGTTGCTGGCGACCAACATCTCATATCCTGGCAGAAACCCGTTTGAGATATTGTCCGTAAATTGAACAGCAAGCTGGGAGCTGCCATTCATATTTTGAGTCCAAACCGCGGCGACGGCTTTGCCCGAGGAAGCAATTCTTGGGAAATTCTGCTGGTTCAAACCTGTAAAGTTTCCGGTTACCGGTTCAATGGACTGCATTTCCAGATTGCTGAGGGTTGAACGGCTTCTGTAAACCAGGGGTTTGCCGCTTGCAGCGCTCATAAATACAGCATACAAACTGTCGCCATAAATTACCCCATCCGGGCCACTCGATGGGCAGGCGTTAATCGTCCAGTCCGTATCATCAATTTCGATCCCTCCAGCGAAACTGCCGCCGCCGTCGAATGAGATTCCAGCCCAACTGTTCCGAAGGTTGTTCAAATTGTCTCGATAAAGCAGAGCGGTCGTATTGCCCGAAGAAATTAACGTGGCAGGACAACAATCGCAAACATCCCCACCCGAAAATCTGCTTCCTATTACATCTGCGTTAAAAGTAATCCCGTAATCCGCAGACTTTGCCAACACATAATGTGCGTCACCCCAGCTTTGATTGAATTTCATAAACGCGACCAATGGATGGCCATCTGCATCAGTACTGACTGCGGGAAACCTTGATCTGCTGTCGCCGATACCGTCTACCCGCTCAGGATCAGAAAAATTTGCACCACCATCAAAGGAACGGACGATGTAAATACCGCTGGCATCTTCAGGGGTCTCTTTAAAAACGACGTACACGGTGTCACCATGAGCGGCAATATCCGGCCCCGCCCAGGATGCAGCAAATATTGGGATGATTTCTGGGTTCAATCTTACAGGTGGTGTAAAACCAGTGCCCGTCCATCGGCTGAACAACACTTCCTTGGAACTGCTGCTGCCCCAAATAATCATCGGGTCACCAGAGCCGTCCGTTACGATTCTGGGGTGCATGTTGTCAAATTGGCTGGTAGCCACTTGTTCCGTTTGTGACCAAGTGACAACGGATTGAGCGCCTAAGGGCTGTCCGACTACAAAAAACAGGATGAGGGCAGAAAATCGCATATTTAGTAGAATTTTAAATGAGCGTCAAAGTTAGCATCGTTTTCCGATCCGTACCTTGCCTCCAAATCAACTTCTCTCATGCATGTATCCATTATTCAAACCTCCCTTCACTGGGAAAACCCTGAATCGAACCGAGTAATGTTTGCCCAAAAGCTCGCTTCCCTGCAAGGACACACCGACCTGATTGTGCTTCCCGAAATGTTCTCAACAGGCTTTTCAATGAATGCTAAATCCCTCGCAGAGCCCATGGTCGGTCAAACCATGGATTGGATGCGCGAGCTTTCAAGGAAGATGAATGCTGCGATCGTGGGGAGCTTCATCTGTGTCGAGCAAAGTAAATACTTCAATCGCCTAATTTTCATGCGTCCGGATGGGCATTTTGATTTTTACGATAAAAAACATCTTTTCTCGCTCGGTACCGAAAACGAGCATTATACCGCAGGGGGAAAACGCATCACCGTAGAATGGCGCGGATGGCGTATTTGTCCACTTATTTGTTACGATTTGCGATTCCCTGCCTGGAGCCGCAATACTACGGGCAATTTTGTAAGCGGCTATTCCCCACACTACGATATTTTGATATATGTAGCCAACTGGCCTAGTCGCCGCGCGCACCACTGGCGTTCGTTATTGATGGCTAGAGCCATTGAAAACCAATCGTTTGTTGTAGGGGCGAACATCGCAGGAGTGGATGGAAACGATTTTGAGTATTCTGGCGACTCTGCCATCATAGATTACTCGGGTCAACCGCTTGCACAAATTCCTGATGGGGAAGAAGGCATCATAACGGTCAAAATTTCTTTGGAAGACTTGAAAAATTACCGAACGCAATTGCCGTTTTTGGCGGATGCGGATACTTTTGAAATTAATGTCTGAAATATATTTAAATTTTTGCCCTAATTTTGGGTGTTGTTATTCACCTATTAAAAATTACACCATGAAAAAAACTGTTACACTATGGATGCTCATCCTTTTTGTCCATCAAGGATACGCTCAGTTGGCCATTGAGTGGCAAAAGCAAATTGGAGGGTCTAGAGAGGACTTGGCAACAGCGATTATTCAGACATCCGACGGTGGGTTTATTGCCTTCGGAGATTCACAGTCTGATGATGGCGACGCCTCAGGGGGGCATGGGGTTTCTGATATTTGGGTGGTAAAAATGGATCCAAATGGAGCCATAGAATGGCAGAGAATGTATGGAGGATCTTCTGGGGAATTCGGAAGAACCATCCTTTCAACCAAGGACGGAGGCTATATTTTTTCAGGGTTGGCCTATTCCAACGATGGCGATATTTCTGATCACATTGACATCGCAGATTGCTGGGTTGTCAAAATTGACGATTCCGGCAATATTGAGTGGGAGAAGTCCTTTAGCTCTGGCCCCGTTTCCGAGCCTTCAGAAATTATCCAGACCGAAGATGGCGGTTACGTCGTGGCTGCATCTGGGAGCATTAAAGATTTTTGGTTCTTTAAAATAGATGGCCAGGGGAATCTCGAATGGGAAAAGTTTTACGGCGGGTCTAAACAGGAACGCCTCAGTAAGCTCCGACAAACCCCAGACAAAGGTTTCATTTTGGCAGGAGGCTCCTATTCAAATGATGGCGACGTTACGGGGCACCATGGTGCTGTCATGTTCGCTGATTTCTGGATTGTAAAAACGGACAGTCTGGGAGATTTGCAGTGGCAAAAATCTTTGGGCGGGTCTTTTTATGACGAGGCGTTTAATGTGCTTGTCACAAGCGATGGAGGCTACCTTGCAGCAGGTGTTTCACAATCCAACGATTGGGATGTCAGCGGCCATCACGGATTGGTAGGGACAAGCATTGACACCTGGGTTGTCAAACTCGATGGGCAAGGGAACATTCTTTGGAGCCGCTCGCTGGGTGGTAGTGCCAATTTTGACCGGGCTTTCGCCTATTTATCAGAAACAGCGGAAGGAGATTACATTTTGGCCGGACAAACAGACTCTGATGATGGTGATTTACTTGGGATTTCCAAAGGAGATTGGGACTGCTGGATCTTGAAATTGGACAATGCAGGTGCAATTTTATGGCAAAAGGTGCTCGGCGGATCGGGTACTGACGCCATTAATGACATGGTTAAAACGACCGATGGCGGTTTTGCGATGGTGGGCATCAGCAACTCAACAGATGGCGATGTTACTGTGCCTATTCACCCCTCTTTACCAGGGGTAACTTGGTTTGATTTTTGGGTTGCAAAACTGAACCTGCTCAGTGGAACAGAGGACCTTCCAAACGAACATTTGAAAGTGATGCCCAATCCTTTTTCAAGCTCATTCTCGATCACCTCGGATTTTGCTCCTTCAATAAACCATATTTCCTTTTTCAACCTATTGGGGCAAAAGGTGCTACAAATAGAGCATTACGATGGCAAACCGATTGACGGGTCTTTGTTGCCAGAGGGTTGGTATCTTGTCCGCGGTCAAACGGTAAATGGCAAGACCTTGCAGGCAAAGGTGTTAAAAGTGAATTCAAGCCAATAAGCTCACCCTGCGCCAAAATTTTGTTGTGATGGGGCGATACAAGTTCGCCCCATCACAATTTCATATTAGGGCTTGACAAACAAGCCGCTTGCTTTTCCGTACTTTATTATATACATGCCTGAAGGCCATCTGTAGGCATCCAATTGAAATATGTGCTCAGATGCTTTTGCCTGAGCTTGCCAAATTACCCTCCCCAGCGCGTCTGTAACCGTAATATTGCCGTCAGTACTTGACTGCAGTTCCGGCAATTCAATATTCAAAATCCCGTCACCTACCGGATTTGGCCACAAGCGCAGGGTAGGGGAGAAGTCGGCGATTTCATGG
>JBBQSW010000086.1:0-10767 GCA_038213575.1 Chitinophagales bacterium
CCCTAAACCCCCTAAACCCTCTAAACCCTCTAAACCCTCTAAACCCTCTAAACCCCCTAAACCAATTCATCCTTTCAAAACGAAATTGCTACTTATGCTAAATGTGCTCATTGTAGACGACGAACCACTAGCACTCGACGTGCTTGAAACCTATATTGCTCAAATGCCCGAACTTCGGCTCGTAAAGCGATGCTCCAATGCGCTTGAAGCCCATGACGCTCTGAAAACCAACAACATAGATCTGATGTTTTTGGATATTCAGATGCCTCAGCTCACTGGCATAGACTTCGTAAAAACGCTCAGCGATCCGCCCATGATCGTGTTTACCACAGCCTATCCAAATTATGCCATTCAGGGTTTTGACCTGAATGCGCTCGACTACCTGCTCAAACCCATTTCGTTGGAGCGCTTTATGAAGGCCGTCAACAAGGCTGTGGAACAGGCCGAACTCGCCAATGCCGATCACAGCCAAAGCGGATCACCCGCCGTAAATGACGGCTTGGATTTCTTCTTCGTGAAGGCCGACAAGAAGCTGGTAAAAGTCAATTTTGACGACATCCTCTACATTGAAGGTTTGAAGGACTACGTCATAATCCGCCTCATTCAAGGCCGGGTAATCACACTTCAGACCATGAAAAACCTGGAAGAACGATTGCCCAAACACCTCTTCCGTCGAATTCACCGTTCGTTTATCGTGGCGATGGATAAGGTATTGGCGATAGAAGGCAACATGGTGGAGGTACAGGAAAAAGACAAGCCTAAACTCCTCCCCATTGGCAAAAACTACCGCGACGACCTGTTGAAACTGATCGAGAAAAAGCGGCTGTGATTGGGCTGGATTGACAGGGCGGCACAAGATTTACACGATGAGGCTGTCTAAAGTTCAACAGATAAGGGCAATGCACCCTGCAAACCTTGTCCAATCCTGTCAATCCTGCCTTACAAACCGCATCAGTTCCTCCACGTTTGCCTCCCCAACTGGTATTTCCCAGTTTCCAATCTTGATCTCACGGTTGCGAATGGATTCTATGCGATTCAGGTTGACAATAAATGATTTGTGGACTCGCATAAAATTCTGTTCCGGCAATTTCTCTTCTATTCCTTTTAAGGTGGATTTGGTGAGCACAGGGCGGTTCATGCCCGCGAGATATATTTTCACATAATCCTTCATTCCTTCAATATGGGTTATCTCTGACACCGTGATTTTTACGAGCGAGTACTCAACATTAACAAAGAAAAAATCAGGTACTTCGACCGCTGGCAAGGAGGAGGCTGCCATATATTTCTGCTTAATTTCCAGAGCTTTATAAGCTGCTTTGACAAAACGTTCGATCGGCACGGGCTTCATAAGATAATCCACCACATCCAGATCGTAACTCTCAACCGCATAATTGGAGTAAGCCGTCACGAAGATCACCATCGGCTTTTTGGGCAGCGTTTCGAGTAGCTGGGTGCCCAGCATCCCCGGCATCTGTATGTCCAGGAACAGGAGGTCAATAGGCTGTGCCTGAAGCGCTTCCATTGCCTCGAAGGCATTTTTGCAGGTACCCACCAGCTCCAAGAAAGGCACCTGCCGGATATTGTCTTCCAACATCTTACGAGCAAGACTTTCGTCGTCAATGGCTAGGCAGGTTAATTTCATGATACCTTATTGCGTTCAAACAATCGAATCCAATCTGGGTTTGGATGTTCAGGAAATTAATCCAAAACCAGAACCTTAGCCGAACCGAGGATTTTGCCCTTTCCATCGGTAAGCACCACCCAATACAACCCCGCAGCGGCTTGCCCCAACTCTAGCGGTATTTTGCTCGATTCTGGCGCGATGGTTTGAGCGCTCATCACCTGACCATACATATTGTACACCGCAAGCGAGCAGCCCTGATGGGGCGACAAATACACTTCTGTGAAGCCCGAAGTCGGGTTCGGAGCGATTTGGAGGCTAATGGGGCGCTCCTCAGGCTCTGCCGTGCCTACACCGTTCGTCGTGTCACACGGCGGGTCGAGTGGGCCAAGGCGGTAATTGGCGAAGTTCGGGATGAAATAACTGGTTCTTGCAGGTAGTTCAATGGCGTGCTGTTCCACGTTGCAGGCCAAGCCCAAGGAATCGGGGCTGTGGATGACGTGCAACACCCGGTTGTCGTAGGTGGTTATGATGTATATTTTCCCGTTGGGGCCAAGCATCATCAGAAAGAAGTTGGCGGGGTACGGCGCCAACGTGCCGTCATATACTGCCACCACTTGCATACTGGCAGACAAGTCCGAAGCCCAGAGGTCGTACTGCTGAACGGTGCCACCGGAAGTTAGGTAAAGGAAACGGCTGTTGGGCGAGGTGGCCACTCCTGCCCCGCCAAAGGGGAGCGAATCCCAGTCCAGGCGCAGGGGGTTGGAGAGCTGCCCCGTACATCGGTCAAAATCCAGCACCAGCAGGCTTTCCGGTCCGTTGCGGAAATACTTGCTGCCATCCGTCGAAAAGGCAGACTGGCTGCAACATTGCATGCTGTCAATTTCAAAACCCCAGGTGTTAAAATCTTGTATCCCCTTGTATTCCACACCATCGGAACTAAGCAGACTCAGCTGAAAACTGTTGTCGAGCCTTCTTGGCACCACCACCCACCAGTCCGCCCGTTGCCGTGGCGAGTGGCCGAGACATATTCGCTCAACAGGGAATCTGTCAAAATAGTGTTGCTCTTGCTCAGTACCGCCCCATCGCCCCCGTCGCCAGAAGCATCCACCACGGAATACATTAGGTTGACAGGGGTCCAAGCCTGGTCGTCGCCTCTAATATGAAAAAGGTAATAAAGACTATCGCTTCCGGGCTTGGGCAAAAAAAGCACGGGGTGCCACAGGGGATAATTTGTTACGCCACAGAATATTTTGTAGATTGTTCCGGGGCTAATGGTGTCCCCGTGCAGCATGAGCTGATGTTTTCGGTTGAGTATCCGGCAACCGTCAGTATAGGCGACCAATTGCCCGTATTTGTCACAAATAGTAGCCGTGGGTCTATCAATTACATAGTCTTGTAGCGTGAGGGAAGGGGGTGAAACGCTGAAATCCATCACAATCCCGCCGTAAGACCCTCCATTGGGCGGTGGTGAAATGCTGCCATAGCCGATGGTCCAGATATTGTCGTGCTTGGCTTGGGCGGCCAAACTGGTGGCAATGAAAACAAAGCTGTTGAGTAGTAAAATTACCTTTCTCATGGGAAAATAGAAAATTAGGATGTCTCGTAAGTCGCAGCACGGCCTTTCCCGAAGTCTTGGGATCGGAACAATGGGCGTGTAAGCCCTTATTATTGTAAACCTGCGCCGTAAACGGCGCAATTCCCGACGGCCCAAAGGCCGTGCTACCACTTAGGAGGCAGCCTCATGGATGTTCAGGAAATTAATCCAAAACCAGAACCTTAGCCGAACCGAGGATTTTGCCCTTTCCATCGGTAAGCACCACCCAATACAACCCCGCAGCGGCTTGCCCCAACTCCAGCGAGACTTTGCTCGATTCTGGCGCGATGGTTTGCACTTAACCTTACAGTTTTATAAACTTTCCGGTCCATATCTTGCTATCTGAAGAGATGCTTAGATAATAAAGACCAGAGGGTAACCGACAAATATCTATAGGGGTCTGGCGGACCATTCCAAATACAGTTTGCTGCAAAACCTCCCTCCCAGTGGCATCTTTGATGTGGACACGTTCGATCTCTTTATCTGCTTTCAAATAAAGAGTTTCACCAGCTGGGTTGGGCCAAAGCAAAACCACTCCTACCTCCCCTTGTAGTGTGACTGCACCGACCGCTTTTATCTCCACCACATGGCAAACCGTGTCGCAAGCATTGGCATTGCAAACTGTTAGGCATACCGCATAAGTACCTGGAGAAGCATATAGGTGCACCGGGCTTGTGTCCTGACTCGTATTACCGTCGCCAAAGTCCCAGTACCAGGTGGTTGGCTCGAAGTAGGAAAGGTCAGTGAACTCTATTTGTTGTGGCAAAAGTGTATCTCCCACATCCCATCGAAAATGAGCGATAGGAAGATTATCTATGTCCAGAGTGTCACATACGCTACCGTCTATCGGGCCGAGGCGGTAGTTGGGAAAGTTGGGCATGAAGATACTGGTGTGTGAGGGTAGCCTGAAGGCTTGCTGTTCCACCTTACAGGCCAGCCCTAACTCGTTTGGGCTATGGATCACATGGAGTATTTTGTTGTCAGAGGTCGAGTTAATATAGATTTTCCCATCCGGGCCGGGCATCATCTGAAAAAAAGTGGCGGGTTCAGGAGCCCAGGTACCATCGTACACCGCTACCACCTGCATACTTGCGGCTAAGTCCGGTGCCCGAAGGTCGTACTGTTGCACCGTGCCGCCCGAAGTCAAATATAGGAAATGGCTATTGGGTGACACCGCCACTCCAGCACCGCCAAATGGGAGGGAATCCCAGTCCAAACGAAGAGGGTTCGACAAGAGGCCCGTACAACGGTCAAAATCGAACATTAAAAGGCTTTTGGGTGAATTGCGGAAATACTTGTTCCCATCGGCTGAAAACGCAGTCCAGCTACAGCAGTAGGCGCTGTCAATCCCCAGTTTCAGACTGTCGAAATCTTGCATGCCTCTATATTCCACCCCCTTTGGGCTTAGCAGGCTGACGTGTATGTTGTTGCTGTAAATCCTGGGGGCCACGATCCACCAGTCCCGTCCATTGGCATGGCGCGTAGCGGTAACGTAACTCCCCAAAAACAATGTATCGCTCAAAACCGCATTGTTCTTGGTTATGACAGCCCCAATCCCCCCGTCTCCGGAAGCGTCAATGACGGTGTACATCAAGTTTATAGGGTTCCAATCCCAATTGGCGCAACGTAGATGAAACAGATAGTACAGGCTATCGCTACCCGGCTTGGGCAAAAAAATGGTGGACTGCCATAAAGGATAGTCCGTCTCTCCGCAGAATATGTCAAATATTTCTCCAGGATTCAGCGTATCGCCATTGAGCATGATTTGATGGTTTCGATTTATCACCCGGCAGCCGTCGGTATAGGCAAGCAATTGGCCATTTTTGTCAGAAATAGTAGCATGAGGTCTATCAATAACATAGTTTTGAGGCGTGAAAGAGGGTGGCGAAGCCTTAAAATCCATGATGATGCCCCCGAAGGAGCCACCGGAAGAAATGGAACTGTAACCAATAGTCCAGATATTGTCGTACTTGAATTGGGAGAAGGCGGAAGTAGCCATCATAAATACGAAAGCGGGCAGCAGGCATATCTTTTTCATGGGAAATATGAAAAGGGGCTGCCTGTAGCCAATGGCTGCAGGCAGACCTTTATTGTTATAAAAATTAGTGGGTTACGGAAATTTTGGCAGTACCGATGGTTTTGCCTGCCTTATCGCTGAGTATCACCCAATATAGACCAACGGCATTTTGGCCTAAATCAAGCGGGACTTTCAGTGAACCCGCGGCAACAGACAGCGTTTTGATTTTTTGCCCATTCGCATTGTAGACTGCGAGCGAACTGCCATGATCGTATGGCAGGCTTACTTCTATGAATCCGGTGGTAGGATTTGGCGATATTTGAAGAATGGCCATATCCGCAATCTTGTGGTTTTGGTCTCCTTCGCCCCGCTCATGACCACCCTCGTCTTTATCCAGATATAAGGCTTGGTCACAATGTGCCAAGAAACTGACAGCCTCCTCGGTTGCATAGCCCGTATCTGCCGCATCCTCTTGTGCCAAGTATAATGCCTGGATGTACAAGGCTTGAGTGATAGGCTGAGCGAGCAAGTAGCGTATATGCAACTCGTTGAGGGTCTTTCTCGCGGTTTCATACGGTAGCGTAGCAACGATGCCCCCATTGTAAGCCAAGGCATTTTGGAATCCGGTGTTCATGGGTTGGTTCCTGGTATTTTCAAGGGCAGCTTCGCTGGCAGAATACACAGACACTTGATAGATAAGCAAGGCCCTTTGGGCCAACCATGAGTTCGTAAGGTTATTGGAAGAGTCGTAGTCAAAATTTTCATCCAAAGCAGCAAGATTTTCAAATGCCTGCGCAATAGCAGCACGATAGCTGTCAAAGGCAGATTGATGAGCACCAGAAAGGTTGAGGGCTGAGCGCACTTGTTGGGCCACTTGCCCATAATCAGCAATGGTCGTATTACTCAGGCTATTGAAAAACACGGCTTCGGGCGAGCCTGTTGGACGCAGCTCAGGAAAAATCAACAACTTGGCGTATAGTTCTCGTTTCAAGTCCCAAAGCGCCGCCCCACTGAGCACCGAAGTCCCCGCCACCGCTTCATTTTCATAAGGGGTCAATTGACGCGGAGATGGTGGCGGTTCTGAAAGCACACAATGGTCAAGATCAACAGTGTCCTTGTGAAACCAGTACGTCGCGGGGTTGCTTGGGTTGGGCACTGGGAACAATTTTGCGCTTGGCGGGAGCCAGGGCAGCACAATTCCTTCGTTAACTTCATCTACGAGGAATTGCGAGAATAGAGGTATCGCACTTTCGTTTTTTGCTGCATAGTGAACACAGGCATCTGGGTCCAAATTCCATTGGTTTCCACGGCCAGATTGGAGACCTATACCACCGCTTACAATGTACAGCCCAATGCCATGATGGTTAATATAGTTCTCGCGCAAACTAACTGTGTTATTGTTGACAAAGTGAAATCCCCATCTGGTTTGATCTACTGTATTTTCGCAGAAATTTGTACTCCTTATGCCTCCTGCCACATGAAAGCCACAGTTCAGGGCATTCTCCTCGATCTCAAAATTTGCCGGAACACCCGTAATGGTGTTATAGCTGAGGAGGTTGTCTTCAGAAATTGTTTGAAGCCCGTTTTTGAACAAAGCTATTCCCCAACTTGCGTAATTGCTGATCTGACTGTAATGGATCGTATTGGCAACTATCGTAAAATTGTCAGAACTACCCATGAAGACAAATATCCCGACGATGCCGTTTTCGACAGAATTTATTGTGATTTGGTTTATTGAAATCATGAGTTTATCGGTCGCATTGACAAAATCGTCAACATAGATACAAAACATTCCAACGGGGTCCGAATTAATGGTGAAGATATTCCCACTAATGGTGCAAGTCGTACCTGAGCTAGCCTGTGAACGGGACAAATAGATGCCAGTTTCCCAATTGTTATGGAAAATAGTAAAAATGTTTGCAAATATCCCAATCACCTCAGCATTTAGATTTTCTTCAGAATGGATTCCCTCGACCCAATCGCCACCGAAAAAATTGGATTTTGCTTCTAAATTTGCTCCATATGCCCATATTCCAATGTCACCAGCTATAAGGAATTTGCAATTTCTCGCCCACATGCTACCGTCATCTGCCCAAATGCCAAATTGCTTTATGTTCTGGAATATATTGTTGACAGAGCTAACAGATCCGGCAATTGAAATGAGCCCGTTTTTCAAGCAGGAAAAGGTGTTGCTTTTGTTGAGTAAGGGCAGATTCGGATTATTGTTTGCGCCTATGGTGGTGCTTGTGCTGATATATTTTACACCTGCATGGGCGATGGGATAGTCCAGCAAAAGAGCTGGAGGAGGTATCATTGGCCCGGTTGGGGTAGCAAGGTCTGCGGATTGCCAAAAAGTGTTTTGAGTAATCGAGGCATTCAACGCGCTCCCATTTTGCCGAAAGTTGGTGATACCAATATGGTTGTTCCGAAAAGTATTGTTGGTAATCTGATAACTAAAAATTGAACTTGTATTAGCCTCATCCAAGGTAAGACCCTTGTAAGCATCTTCTATATTGCCATCAAAAAAAACAAATTGCATCCCATTGGGCGCAGCTGCGGCATCAATAAAAATCCCTTGCCACATTTGATTACAACCATAAAAATCACAATTTTCAAAAGTAATATTCATGAGACTGTTACCATTAGGATAAATGTTGATTCGGGATCCTCCCAACATTCTGAAAGTGCAATTGACGAAATGAACGCTTTGGGTAATGGTGTAGGTGCTTCCAATCTCGATCACTTTGCCTGTTACGACGCCGCTTGGAGGGATGCCAAAGTTGTCTGGGATTATTATAGTCGCCCAGCAGTAGCCCGATGAACAAGCCGGTTGAGGAGCATAACAAGAGCGGGAGCCGTCAAGGCAGCTTGGTGGCAAAGAAAGTGCCGATGCGCATGGATTAAAGGGCAGTTGCGGCTCCGTTCCTTGCGCTTTTACATTTTTTGAAGCGAAAAGAGTCGTCAAAAAAAGAACAATAACTAAACTAACGATGCGGCGATGCGGCGATGCGGCGATGCGGCGAAATTAAGGCTTGTTTCATCTTTGGTGATGTTTAAAAGTGAAAGTGAAAAATAAAGATAACTCCCTATCCTGGGTGACCAGAACAAGTAAACTTTCCATAAAACTGCTGTTAGTAAGGGTGCTGTTTGAAGCGATTAAAAGACCAGACTTCGCACTTCGTGCTAAAGCAGGTAAAAAGGATTAAAAGAAGGGACGTCCGAATTTGACCTTATGTGAACAAAAGTACATTGCATAAGGTAAAGTTCGTACAAATGTATTAAACAATTTCCAAACAGACATGCATAGAATATAAATTTAACGTTAAATTGGTAGCCGCTGAGTAATTACACCCTTAAAGTTCTCCTCCTGATTTGTCAGGCCTCCTTAATGAAAACCAATGCTTAATCTGGCCACAAACCAGCCCTCCTTTTCCTGAATATCCAATTGGTGCGCATCGGGATACAGCAATTCCAGTCTCCGACGCACATTTTGCAAACCAATACCCGAGTTGGAGTCTTTATCCCCAGAGGCATCTGGAGTGATTTTGTTTCGGACAACAAATGACAGGTGTTTTTCCGTCATATTTACCAAAATGTCAATCACGGGCGATTGCACAAGGCCAATGCCGTGTTTGAAGGCGTTTTCTACAAAAGGAATCATCAACATCGGCTCGATGACTTGGGCGGCAGGCTGGCCTTCAATTTTTAGACTGATTTCGACGTCTTCTTCGAAGCGTATTTTTTGGAGATCCACATAGTTTTTCAAGTACCCTATTTCTTTTTCCAAGGGTATCTGAGCATCATCGCTTTCATATAGCATATAGCGCATGAGCCCCGAAAGTTGCAAAGTCACCGCTTCTGCTTGAGATGATTTAGAACGAATCAGATAAACAATGCTGTTGAGTACGTTGAATAGGAAATGTGGGCTGATTTGGGAGCGCAAAAATGAAAGTTCAGATTGAAGTCGCTCCTGTTTTTCTTCCTGTTGAGACTTTTCTGCATGAAGCGTATGACGCACCAGTGCATAGCCAGTACCCAATGCTGCCGCGAAAAAAACATGCACCATGCCCCGAAACATGTGAAACGCAATGCCTTTGTGGTCAGGGAAAAGCAACCAATTCTTCATAAATCCCTGACCAACAATAAACAACAGAGACAGTGCAAGCACTGTAAGCAAATAGGTTTTAAGTCGTTGTTGCTGCAATAACCGAGGCCCCAACCATTCGGCAAGGATAAAAAACAGGATTACGTTTGTGAAGGAAGCTGGTAATATTTTGACAAACAAATCCCGATGCTGCGTATCGTCACCGTCAATCATAATAAATGGCAATGCCAGCCACACCGCCCAAAAAAAGAGCAAAAACAGCCACCGCAGCATCGGCTGGGCAAATTTACCTTTCCCCATCATTATCATAAGCGTACCAGTATTGAGCTACAAAGGTACTTGGGCCACAAGCTACTCCGCGACACCCTCATCTCCACATTCCGGCATTTCATCTACTCATCATTTTTAAGACCAATACGCAGTGTTCCTTTGCGTAATGAAAAAACACGTACGTCAGCTGCTTTACGGCCTTTTGGCCTTGCTCGTATTGGCTCAATTGTACCGCCCTACACGAAACCTCTCCAACGACCAAACGAACCACGTTTCTACCAAACACACCGTCCCTGCGGAGGTGGAGGCTATTTTAAAGCCTGCTTGTTATGATTGCCACAGCAATCTAACGGTTTACCCCTGGTATGCTGAAATTCAACCCGTAGCCTACTGGCTGGCCAGCCATGTGGAAGAGGGGAAGCGCAAACTCAATCTTTCCAATTTCACCCAACGAACTGTAGCGGTGCAAAATCACAAGTTTGAAGAAATCATCGAAATGGTGAAAGAGGGCGAAATGCCACTCAAGTCTTATACCTGGACGCACGGCGATGCGAGGCTCAGCGAACAACAAAAACAAACGCTTGTTGCTTGGGCTCAAACGAATATGGATTCATTGAGCGCTCAGTATCCTGCGGATAGTCTTGTCCTGAAGCGCAAGTAGGTCGAAATTCATTTCGATCCTTTATCAAAGAAAGTCGAACTGAAGTTCGACCTACAATAGTTAGTCGAACTGAAGTTCGACCTACAACAGTTAGTCGAAATGAATTTCGACCTACAGTGTAATCGAATAATAATCATGCAAAAACTTACTTCTTTTAGCCGCCTTTCGGCTTTACTCGCAACTTTTTTTGTCGCGCTGATTCCCCTCGCTCTGTTTGCCCAAATGCCACAAGGCGGTCGCCCGGGAGCAGGGGCTAATCCAGCACAGGCCAACATTGGGCGTTTCTATGGAAAAGTGATCGATGAGGTCACGAAAGAACCGCTGCCCTACGCCTCCGTGCAACTCCTTGGAATGAAATTCGATTCCGTAAGCCGGAAAATGACAGAAACGATGATTGCCGGCCAACTGACCCTTGGCAATGGTGAATTCAGTTTGGAAAAACTGCCCGTTATAGGAGAATTTACCCTGAAAATCACCTATTTAAGCTACGCGACCT
>JBBQSW010000087.1:0-10744 GCA_038213575.1 Chitinophagales bacterium
GCCTTCGTACACAGAACCAACTTCCGGCATAAATACAATGCCCTGGATTTGTGCGTAAGCTGTATCGATCGCCGTTTTGTCCGGGCTGAAGATGGCCACAATACCGCCCTGTTCGTCCTCCGTGATGGAGATCGTGGTGCCCGTGTTGCGCTGCATTTCCTGGATGATTTTACCACCTGGTCCGATAACCGCGCCGATAAAGTCGCGCGGGATGCGGAATTCCATTACACGTGGCGCGTGTGGCTTGAGGTCTTCGCGTGGGCCAGCAAGTGATTTGGCCATTTCACCGAGGATGTGCAAACGGCCTTCGCGGGCTTGCAAGAGCGCTTTTGTGAGCATCTCGTACGGCATGCCGTCGATTTTGATGTCCATCTGGGTGCCCGTAATACCTTTGGCCGTTCCGGTCACTTTGAAGTCCATATCACCCAATGCGTCCTCGTCGCCCAGGATGTCAGAAAGGATCGCGATGCGGCCTTTCTCATCGGCGATTGCACCCATGGCAATACCTGCTACAGGAGATTTAAGCGGCACGCCACCGTCCATCAGCGCAAGCGAGCCTGCGCACACCGTAGCCATAGAGGAAGAGCCATTCGACTCAAGGATGTCAGACACTACGCGTACGGTGTAGGCGAAATCAGCCGGGAAAACCTTGCGGATAGAACGGGCCGCCAGATTGGCGTGGCCCACCTCACGGCGACCGGGACCGCGCATCGGTTTCACTTCACCCGTAGAATAAGGGGGGAAGTTATAGTGCAACAGGAATTTCTCGTCGTGTGGGTCGAGCGCGACGTCAATCAACGCTTTATCTTGTTTCGTACCGAGGGTCAGCGAGGTGAGGGATTGCGTTTCGCCGCGGGTGAAGAGCGCCGAACCGTGTGCGCTTGGCAGATAATCCACTTCGCACCAGATGCTGCGCACCTCGTCGAACTTGCGACCGTCAAGGCGTCTGCTGTCGGTCAGCACCATGTCTCGGATGACGTGCTTTTTGAGTTTGTCAAAGTAGCGCTCGGCAGCTAATTTCCATTCTGCCATGGTTTCTTCGCCAAACTCTTCCAATACCTTGGCCATGGTCTCGGTCTTGATTTCATCCAGGCGCGATTTGCGCGTATCTTTATCAGAAGCACTGCGGGCGAGGGCGTAGATGTCGGCACTGGCCAGTGCTTCGATGCGCATTTTTAGTGCTTCGTTTTCAGGCACTTGCGGCAGCGCACGTTTTACGGTGGCTTTTTCGCCTACCAGTGCTGCAAGTCTTTCTTGGGCTTCAATTTGGACTTTAATGGCCTCGTGCGCAAATTTCATGGCCGCCACGAGTTCCTCCTCCTGGCATTCATCTGCTTCACCTTCCACCATCGTAATGTCGGTTTTGGTAGCCGCTACAATGAAATCCATGTCGGCTGCTTCAAGGGCCTTGCGACCTGGGTTGATAACGAATTCGCCTTTGATACGCGCCACGCGGACTTCAGAGAACAGCGCCTCTACAGGGATATTGCTCACCGCAACCGCCGCCGAAGTTGCGAGACCAGCCAGAGCATCGGGCATGATGTCTTTGTCGGCACTGATGAGGTTGATAATCACCTGCGTATCGTTCATGTAGCCGTCGGGAAAGAGGGGGCGCAGGGCACGGTCTACCAGGCGGCTAATGAGGATTTCGTAGTCCGAAAGACGGGACTCACGGCGGAAAAAGTTGCCAGGGATACGGCCCACAGCAGCAAATTTTTCCTGGTAATCCACCGAAAGTGGGAAGAATGGTTGGCCTTCTTTGGCCTTGAGGGCACTCACGATCGTGCAAAGTAGCATCGTTTCGCCCATTTGGAGCAGGACTGCGCCATCAGCTTGCGCGGCGAGTTTGCCCGTTTCGAGTGCGATTTCACGTCCGTCCGGTAGGTTGAACGTGGTACGCATCGGGATTTGCTTTCCCATTGTAAAAGTATATATGTGCCCGATTTGCCCGCCGAAGCGCCGCCGTAGGCGGTACGAAGGAGGGGCTATTGCAAAAGCTCACACTTAAAACAGGCAATGGGGAAAATGCGCAAAAACCGAAAAAAACACACAAAGAGGCAAGGGTGGAAGTCCAACAGGTAAGGTCCCAAGTCTTGGACACCTTGTGTCTTTGTGTGGGGGAACTTGAATCCCCGTTTTTGGCAAGTTTTCCCCGTGTCTGAAGGGCGTTTTGGCAAAAGCACACTGCTCCGCGAAAAAACCGGACGGATGAAAAATATCTGAACGTCCCCTTACTTGGGACGGATTCTTAAAGGTAGGCGGGTTTCAACGAGGGATTTGGGGAAGGTAAAAAAATCCGCCCCGGCTCATGGAACCGGGACGGATTTTGCAAAGCTGTTTATTTACGCAGACCGAGTTTTTCGATCAGAGCGCGGTATTTGTAAATGTCTTTCTTGGCGTAGTAAGACAAGAAGCTTTTACGTTGGCCTACCATGGTGAGCAGGGCGCGGCGCGTGGAGTGGTCTTTTTTGAACTTGCGGAGGTGATCCGAAAGGCACTCGATGCGGTAGGTAAGAAGGGCTACTTGTACTTCTGTGTTGCCAGTGTCGTTTGGCTTTTCGCCATACTTCGCCGTGATTTCGGCGATTTTTTCTTTGCTGTAATAGACTGCCATTTTTTCAATGTTGAATGATGAATGTTGCCTAAAGCGAATTTCCGAGGGTCAAACGGCAGTTATTGCCTATCCATCCGCTTTTAGCGGGGGCAAAAGTAAGGCGATTCTTTATGAAATCAAAAGTATTGTTCCCGAAAGTTTTGAGAATGGGGGGTAGGGTGGTGGGATTTCCAAAGAAAATTTTAAATAAGTGGCAAATTTCAAGTTGGACAGGCCCACTTTTGAACGTACTACTAGAAACTTTCAAATCCCAACGCCGCCCGCATCTTGAAATAGATCGCCGTATTCTCGTAAATCCCTGAAAACAATTGCGCTTGGGGGCCGTATGCATACACCGGAACCATAGCAGCAGTATGTACTTTAGTGGAAAATTCCGGTTTGAATTGTTTGCGCAATTCCGTTTGAGTAAGTGCAAGTCCACTGCACTCGTGGTCGCCGGTGACGATCACGAGGGTCTCGCCGTTTGAAGCTGCAAATTCAAGTGCGGCGCGTACAGTTTTGTCAAAATCAGCCATTTCGGCACGGAGCCAATGCCGGTCGTTGGTATGGCTGGCCCAATCAATCTGACTGCCTTCAACCATCAAAAAAAAACCTTTTTTGGAGCGTTTTTGTAGGAAATTACAAGCCAAACGAGTAGCGCGAGGCAAGTAATCACGACCCGCAGAAGCTGTGGGAGGTTCCATTTCGTTGGTGAAGTTGACAAAAGGCCGGCTGCCATCCAGTGGGAGGTTATTGAACTGAACGCCCTGTCGCACTACATATCCCCTCGACCGAAGGGTATCCAATAAATTGAGTTTGTCTGGGCGAAGGTCAAACAAATTTTCACCCCCGGCTATGAGACAATCGAAGGAGATTTTTAGGTAATCGAGCGCGATGTCATCTGTGTAAGCGCGTAGTTCCCGGTGGGCAATGAAACAGGCGGGCGTAGCATGTGTGGCGGTACAGGTAGTCACCATACCGGTCGCAAAGCCAAGGCGGTCAAGGTCTTCCAAAATAGTAGGGCAGGGGCGATCGTCTGGCGGAAGCACGCCGATGGCCCCAAGCGTAGTCTTTTGACCACAGGCAAACGCCGTAGCACCTGCCGCTGAATCCGTCACTCGATAGTCGTATGCGTGGCTCTTATGAAAGCCAACCACCGGGAATTTCTCGAAAACAGTTTTGCCCACGCCCATCCAGTAAATATGTGCGGATACATGTGCAGCCGCCATCCCATCTCCAATGAGGAAGATGATATTTTTAGGGCGTTCCAAAAATTTAACGGATTGAAAATCAATGGTTTGCTTACTTGACGGCGCACATGAAAAACCACAAATAGCAAGGAGCGGAAGGCAAAACACAAAATAACAATAGAGCGAGGGGACACGATTTTTCATGGTATATTATCCTGTTATCCTGTTTTGCTGTTTAATCATCAAACCAAAAGTCCGTCTTTCATCTCCAGACAGCGGTCAGAAAGTTCAGCCAGTTCTTTGTTGTGGGTCACGATGACGAAGGTTTGTCCGTAGTCGTCACGGAGCTGGCGGATGAGCTGGTGAAGATCTTTAGAGGCAGAGGAGTCGAGGTTACCAGTAGGCTCATCGGCAAAGATGATGTCGGGTTGGTTTACGAGCGCGCGCGCCACGGCCACGCGTTGCTGCTCACCGCCGGAGAGTTGCATGGGTTTGTGCGTAAGGCGGTCGTGGAGGCCCAGGTAGTCGAGCAGTTCTTCGGCTCGTCGTTTTACGGCCGCGTCGTTTTTGCGCTGGATGTAACCTGGGATACAGACATTCTCCAAGGCAGTGAACTCTGGCAACAAATGGTGAAACTGAAACACAAAACCAATGTGCCGGTTGCGAAACGCAGCCAATTGGTTGGCGTTCAAGGATTTGATGCGCTGCCCGGCAATAGTCATCTCGCCTTTATCCGCCCAATCAAGTGTGCCAAGGATGTGCAACAGTGTGCTTTTGCCCGCGCCGGACTTGCCGACGATGCTCAGGATTTCGCCCTTAGGGATTTCAAGATGTACCCCTTTGAGGATTTCAAGCGGGCCGTACGATTTGTGGATGTCTTTGGCTTCTAGTACCATTTTGCAAAGGTCGGAAAAAGGCTTGGATGTCTTACAACTTCTCCCCAAAAGCCAAATCTCCTGCATCGCCCAAACCTGGAACGATATAGGATTTGGCCGTAAGTTCTTCGTCCACGGCACCCGCCCAAATCTTGACCTTAGGCCAACGGCGACTTACTGCTTCTACCCCTGCTGTACTGGCAATGACGGTCGCTACGTGTGTTGCAGCGGGCTTACCAAAACGCTCCAGTTCTTTCAGGGCCAGATTTACAGAGGCCCCGGTGGCGAGCATTGGGTCGGCAAGTATGAGTACGCAGTCATCCAGGTTAACCTTACTGACATAATCAAGCTGAATTTCAAAGGATCCATCTTTGTGGTGTTTCCTGTAAGCTGCAATGAATACATTATCAGCCGTATCGAAATAATTCAACATACCCTGATGGAATGGCAGCCCGGCACGGAGTATTGTGCCCAGTACTACCCGTTGGGGTGGTAACATGACGGTAGCAGCGCCCAGAGGGGTTTCTACTATAACTGGTTCATATACAAATGTTTGGGAGATTTCATAAGCCAGAATTTCGCCCAGACGCTCCAGATTGCGGCGAAAACGAGCACGGTCTTGTTGGATTTCCGGATTGCGCAGTTCAGCGACAAAACGGTTGGCGATGGTGTCCTTTGACGCAAGGTTGAATAGCATAACGGTGATCGGTAGATGGGTGATTGATTTGACTATTGACAGAAGGCAGATTTGCCCACAAAACTACGGTATGCTTAGATAGTTTTCTTGCCAAGGTACCTGATGTTATGGACAAAAACGCCTTCAAACTGTGTGTATCAACAATAGGGTAGGGGAGTGGTAGGCAAGAAACAGAAACACAATGGTCAGGTGTTCATCTCCAGCGCGGGTGTCATTCTGAGCGCAGCGAAGAATCTGAAGACGAAGGCTATTTCGATCATCGCCTTCAGATTCTTCGCTGCGCTCAGAATGACACCCGCTTCTTGGGATGCAGAATAAGACCTGCGGGTATAAGGAAGTTCTTAATTCAAAATTCGGGATGACTCATGTTTTGCTAATTTGAGTTGGCACCGACCGGATCTTATCCTCATGAAGGAGGGGGGATTTGTACCAGCTTTAAAATTAAAGAAGGGCGGTTTGTGAGAATTAACCTGAAATTCACATGCATTTATAGATTGCGTTCTATATTTGGCTACTTGATTCATATTTTTCTTCAAACAACACCAAAAAGTTATGAAAAAGAACTCTATTCCAGCCTTTTTTGCATTATTCCTTTTAATTCCGACCTTTTGCTTTGCACAAATCAACTATTGTACTATCCAAAGCAACAGTTTTAGCTCTTCTGAATGTGGCAGTGATTGTTACAACAGCATGAGCGTTGACGACATTGCAAATATGCCCTTGGTTTACATTAACGTTGATTTTCATTTCATTCGTTCTAATGGGAATCAGTTTCAGTGTAGCGATCCTGCCTTGCCTTATTATGCGCCAGATTATGTCAATGCTCTCCTCAACAACGCGAATGATTATTTCGCCAACCCCGCCCAAAATCAGTTTGGCAGCTCCCCGGCATTGATTGACACCAGATTTCGGTATAGACTTTTTGGCAGCCCCAGCGACCCTTGCGATGCTATCTTCTTGTACGATCAGGATCCACAAAGCTTCACGAATAGTGCCGCATTTCATATTGTAGTAAAAGGCTGTGGTGGTACAATTACGGGGCAAGTGTATGCAGCGAATATTTTGGCTATATACGACATCTACAGTCTTGCTTTTGACCAGAACCAAAATCCTCAAGACATTGGAGCAACCAGAGGCTCTACTATAAACCATGAAATGGGCCATCGATTTGGCCTTTGCCATGCTTTTTCGGAGCATAATGTCTGTCCCGACATGGACCCAGGCAGCGAGTGTGGGTCGCCTTCTGAAACGCTTTGCAGCACGGGACAACCATGTCCAACAACACAAGGTGATTTTACTTGTGGCGGCGATAATTGTTGGAAATGTTTTTGCACCTACGGGGTTGGTAACAACTTTATGGGCTACACAACGAATAGACGCGGTATTGCCCGTTCTCAATGGGCGCAGATGTACACCGCTGCCACAACCGAATTGCCAAGTTTTGTTACGGTTGAAGATGCACTATCTTGTCCTGAAATCCCTCCCCATTTGCCCTTGGTGATTCCTTCGGGAACTATAGTAGAATGGAACAATTTGCGTATCTTAAACCAGACCGTTGAAGTACAAACAGGGGCGACACTTATTATTAGGTGTGAAGTGCGTATGGGGAAAGAGCTCCACATTGTAGTAAATCGGGGTGCCCGCCTGTTTGTAATAGGCGGAACAATTACCAGCCAATCGCCCAATTGCCTTTGGGGCGGGGTATTGGTACATGGGAATGCTAATAAAGAACAGCCATCTGTTTTAGCTGCCCAAGAACCCAATATACTGCTCGCCCCTGATGATGCTGGGGTAGTGTGGATCGTTGGCGCGATTTTGAAAAATGCAGTGACTGCTATTTCAACCAGGGCTAGTGGAATCTTGGACGATCATGCTCATTATGGAGGACTTGTGATGGTCAATGCCAGCGACTTTGTTGATAATGGCCGTGCTGTCGAGTTTATGAAATACGAGAAAGCCAACAAAAGCTCCTTCAATTTTGTAGATATTTTCAAGTCTGGCACGCCCCCCTGGCCCGTTAGCCGTGGGATTTCTATTTGGGGATGCCGTGACATCCATTTTGACGAAGTGCATGTTATGGGAATCCCAGATTATGGCATATTGGGGATCAATTTCAGCGCGAAGTTAAAGGATTGCACTTTTGAAGGTACGGGAAATGTGGGCTATGGCTTTAAGCAAGAGTCAACGATGCCCAATGTCTTCAGTTCGACAACAGAGATTAAAGGATGCGACTTTAGCCGACACAAATACTCGCTTTGGTGCAACTCAACCCCCAACATGATCTACGGTCTAAGGGTAGTTGGCAATCAGTTTTTAAATCCCCCGAATACCCCGATTTCAAGCCCTTTCAGGATTCGGATTGCAGGAGAATCCTCTTTTAGGATTGAGTCAGACAATTTTTTCCAGCAAGGGAATATCAGTATACTGGCATCCTCAACGGGATCTATCATAAATGGCATCCACTGCAACATATTCGAGTCGTTTACCAATTCTGGTATTAAAACAGAGCATAACAACAAGAATCTGGAAATATTTGGCAACGATTTTCTCAACCTTAGCGGGACGGAAATTAATGTAAGTGGCAGCATCGCTCCTCTGCAAGGCACAGGCGGCGAATCTGCCGGAAACTGCTTTGCTAACCCTGCGGGCGCCATTTTCGCAAACCCAAATAATACTGTACCGTTCAGGTATTATATCCATGATCTGAACAACCCTGTGTTTTGCGAAAAACCTACCAACAATCTTTCAGATGGAGGGACGAACAATTATCTTCTGCAAAACGCTAATATGGAGCTTGATGATTGCGACCCACAGGCAACACCTGAAGATTTCACTGAAAGCGACCTTAATATTGCCCGTCAATTGACGGCAACCCAAAAGGCGCTCTGGCTTGCAGACCCCCAAAACCTTCAAAAATTTGAAGCGTATTGGCTTGCTGAAAGGGAACAAGACCTGATTTTACGCACACTTGTATGGCAAGCGCTTGGGGCGGATAGCCTCGACTATGCGGAGTATCTGCTTTTGGGCGAAAACAACAACCAATGGAGGCGCGCCGTGGTCGGAATCCGTACCCAGCGGGGCAACTATGTTGGAGCGCAGTCATTGCTAAACAGCATGACCATAGAAAACCAGGACGACCTTTGGTTCAAAGACATTATGGCCGTCAATTTCGCCTTGGAACAGTCTGCCAGCCCCCTTATCTATCAACTTTCTTCCCAACAAGAAGCTCTCTTGCAAACCATCGCCAATACGCCTGAGTCCATTATGCGGGGTTATGCCTGCGCATTGTTGAGTTTTTGCAAAGGGTATACCTGTGATGAGGGTAGCTCTGACGGCTTTCCCGAAGGTTTGTCTGGAAATAATGAGCCGGATGCTAAAGGCGAGCAGGTGCGTGTTTACCCAAATCCAACGACTGGAGAATTCAGTCTTGACTGCCCTGTTCACTTGGGGGAAGAACTTACCTTGGATATCCTTGATTTGTCAGGACGCAACGTATTGCGCCGACAGTTCGTAAACTCAGGTACTTATAGCATTCCTAATGGAGCATTGAATGGGGGTATTTATTTGCTCCGGTTGTATCAAAACCAACAGACCTTCCATACTTCCAAAATAGTTGTACTGCGGTAAAATGGTTACATGTCGCAAGCCTGCTGATGCATACCTCAGCAGGCTTGTGGCATTTGCATCCTTTTTGTCCTTAATAATGCTACCTACTTGTCATGAAAAAATATTGCATTTTTATACTCGCTTTTTTGTGCACCCACACCTGTTTATCTTCTCAGAACTACTGGAGCAAACGTTTCGATTTCGATAAGGGAAATGATTATGGAACGCAAGTGATCAAGGTTAGCGATGGCCTTATCGTCCAAGTCAATGCTTTTTGTCAATTCAACACGCGTGATTGTTTTGGCCTGATGAAGTTCGATACAGAAGGAAATCACCTTTGGACTTCTGTAGTATATGATACGCTCGAAATTAATTACCTAAAAGCGATGACTGTAAAAGACGACACTATTTATTTAAACACTGATTACCTTGGAATTGAAGGTAAAGATTACAGCATCTTAAAGTTTAATCTGGAGGGCCAATATCTTAATCGCTACGACTATTGGCATCCCAGCGTGGATAACCTCCATTATGCAAGGTTTATGACTTGCCAGCAGGGACTTTTTTATACACACTTTGATTTCAAAGACACTGCTACCTTGAAATTTCGGGAAGGCATTCGAGTGTTCGATCCGATGTGGAACCTCCTTTGGGAAACCACAGTTCCCAACAATGGTTACCCGGCCCTTCTTTGGTGTACTTCCGATCCAACCACCGATGGGGGTCTGGCGGTCATCTATTCTTCCTGGAAAAATCCCGGCCACAAAGGGGTGGCTACCATCGAAAAATATGATTCAATTGGAACCTTGGAATGGGCCACCACACTCCCCCATGAATACAGCAGTTTCAGCAAGTGGGTCAACATTTCCCAACACTCGGACGGGGGCTATGTGGGTACTTGGAAGATAGATACATTTGGTGTGTTTATCTACGATAGGCCGGATATCCTTTTCAAACTTGATGCAAATGGGAACCTGCTTTGGGAGAAGGTCAATTTTTACGAACAAAACAATTTCTGGCATTTTTTTGTCGCCCAAAACGGCGACCTGATCGGCTGTGGGGTAGCTGAAAACTTCCAAAACGACACAATTGATGAACCAGAATTTCAAGTAGGCTACATCGCCCGCTTCAATGCCGATGGGGAGCGGCTTTGGGAGCGAAAGATATTTGAGCAAAGAGAAGACGCCTGGATACACGAGCTGATTGGGGGGGTGGAACTGGACAACGGCGACCTGGTGTTCACCGGAAGTATGGACGACACCTCTGCTTTACCCGATCCATACCCACAGAACGTCTGGCTGGTCAAAGTGGACAGCAACGGTTGCTTCACACCCGGCTGCGGGACAGAGCAGTACCTCGTGAGCGCCCATGAGCCTGTGAAGGAAGTCTCAGAGGGCATATTTCGCCTTTTCCCCAACCCCTTTGGAGAGCGGCTCAGTCTCGGCTCAGTATTGGGGCGGCACATCCCGACCGGCACCTACCGTGCTCGGCTGTACGATGCACAGGGCAATTTGATTTTTGATAAAGCCTTCCAGCCAAACTTGATCCATGATTTTGACACTTCCGCTTTACCTGCGGGATTTTACACACTGAGCATTCTGAGGGACGGGAAGCTGGTGCAGACCTTGAAAGCGGTTAAATAACTATTGGTAGAAACAGCAATGCCCCGCTGTCTGAAGACAACGAGGCATTTTGCTAATTTGAGTTGGCACCGACCTACTCTCCCGGGACATCTGACCCAGTACCATCGGCGCTGACGGGCTTAATCCCGATCTGAATCGGG
>JBBQSW010000088.1:0-10668 GCA_038213575.1 Chitinophagales bacterium
AATTGTGCCTGATGGGCGACCAACTCAAAGTTAACCAACGGGTTCAATGCGCTGGCTCCTAGTTTTGCAGCACTAAGGAACGCGTGAATAATAACTTGTCACTTTCATCGGCTTCCTAAAATGCTCATTTTTCCATCAAAACATTGATTTCCCATGAAACAACTTTTGACACTTTTAGCCCTTATTGCCGCTACAGCCGCAGCCGCACAAAATGACGTGGCCAAGGCATTTGCAATCTCTCCAACACTCTACGATCTTGGCACCAAGGTGTTTCCCACTGGGAATGGCTACGCGGTTTTTGGCTACACTGCGGGGCCGTCCAATGCACAAGGTGATATTTTTCTGCTTCGTCTCGACCAGAATGGGAACGAGCTGTCTCGCCATATTTACGGCGAAAACAACCGAAGGGAAGGCATCTCGAAAGGGGTTTTGCCCGTAGGGAACAATGGCTGGCTCATCGCCGGTTGGCGGGCCACGGCCCCCAATTCCTCCAGTCGGGTCGGTTACCTCATTCGGGTGGATGTCAATGGCAATGAAATGTGGAACAAAACCCTGAGCGCACCTGGCGGTGCCCAATTTTTTTTCACCACCTTAGCCCAGTTGCCTTCGGGCGACTACATCGCTGGAGGAAATTCCAGTGACAAAATGGTCCTTGTGCGCTTCACCCCAAGCGGCGACATCGTATGGTTTAAAAACTACAATGCCGGTCCAGTGGTCGGGATGTTTATCAGTGAAGCGGGTGGGAACTGTTTTCTGGCATCTAGATCAGAGGTGGCCAAAATCAGAACTTCTGACGGAGCCTTGAGCTGGATCAAAGATATAGAGCTGCCCGTGTTCGGAGACCCTCAGGGCAGTATCTATACTAGTTTGCAAGACATCGTTTCGGTGGGCAACGGACGGTTTGCGCTGATCGGTGACGCCCTGAACGATGCCATTTTTGATTTTGAAGAGGCCATGTATTCCAGTTTGTGGAAAGAAAACGGCGACATTGTCTGGACTAAAGTTTACCGTCGAAATGCCGCTGCCGGCACTGGGAGTGCGTACGGTAATTCGCTGCTTTACCTACCCAACCAGCAGCAACTTTTGTTAACGGGCGAAGGTGGTCCAGGTATCATCGTTACCCGGATTGATTTGAGTGGAAAAACGCTTGAAACCAACAACATACCCATTCCAGGGGGTGGTTACGACCCAATTTTTGGAAAAAGCAATGGCATTTACTTCGCCACCGGGGGCAGCCTTCAAAGCAACATGAATACTTGCTTCTTTCGCTCGGGGGGAAATTGGTTGCCCAACGGAAGCCAGAGACCCGAAGAACGGGCCACAGCAGCGTTTGAAAAGCCAAATCTCTACCCCAACCCCGCAAGTCATACGCTGAACTTCGACTTCTACTCCGAAACCGCGAGCAATAGGGTCATCCAAATATTCAGCACAACCGGGCAGGAGCTGCTCCGAACGGAGCACCCCGTAGAACCTGGGTTCAACCATCTCGGCATTCAGATTAGCGCCTTGCCCGAAGGGATGTATTGGCTCGTATCGCCAGAGGGTTATTTTGCCCCTAAGGTTTGGATAAAAGGGTAGTGTTTGCTCCACCAATTACTTAGCTGCCATCACTGCTTTTCCCGCTATTATGCGCCCCTTCTCTCCCAGCAGGGCTACCTTGAGCCCTGAGATATCGAATATATCTGCCTGACTGTTAAAAGCATTTATGCCCAAAACAGTGAAAATGCCCGCTGATGAATTGGGGAATAGGCTGAAATTTGCGACCTTTTCGGGTTCATCTTCCCGTTCGCCTGAACCACCCCTTACACCCGTGCAAACGGGCGAGAATTCCTTCTCCATAAAACGATTATACAACACTTGGGCACGCAATACGGCTTCGCCATTCGTATTGGGGCAAAGCATGCCGAGATTATCCAGCATGGTCAGCTGGGTAGCGTTCACGGAGTCCTGAATGAAAATGCGTATCTCCAGCTCGTTCACCAGCTTTTCGTTCTGCTCCCAGGTCTGGGTTGAGCCGATGCCAGCGTTTTGCGTGAGGAGTTGGGCAGCCAGTGTAAGGCGGTCATTTTGGAGGCTGTCCAACTGTGCTTGCAAGGCTCCTACAGCCGACGAAAGCATGGACAATTTCACAGTATAATGTGCACCATTGATCGCGGTGCCGCTGGCATACGTGCTATCCATGAGGTAAAGATCGTTAGGTTAGCGAGGCGACATCTCCGACGGAAGAGAAGGTGTCGCCTCGTTGTTGATAACTTATTTGTTGATAATGATTTTGCCAATCCCCAAAATACCTACTCTCGGACGGGACACCCTTAAAAAATAAAGCCCGCTAGGAAGCCCTGACAGGTCAAAATTGCCGTTATTGAAGCGTACAGCGGCAACAGCCCGTCCTGAAAGGTCCGTAATTTCTGCCAAACATCCTTGAACGTCCAGCCCTGACACCGATACCAAGCCCGTGCTTGGGTTGGGGTACAGCACAAGCCCTCCTCCTTGGCCCGATGGCTCTGAACCATAGCCCACCGTTTTCACTTCCACCACCTTACACTTACTGCTACCGCTATACTGATTCGCCACCGTCAAACACACCGTATAAAAGCCCGACGCAGGAAAGGTGTGCACAGGACTGGTATCCTGACTCACCGGGCTGCCATCCCCAAAATCCCAAACCCATTGGGCCGGTTCGTAGGACGATACGTCCCAAAAGCGGACGGCAAGTGCATTGGTATCCGTTGGGTCGGGCCGGAAATCGGCGAGTGGGTGGTTGTTGATCCCCAGGGTGTCGCAGGGCGAGCCGTCGAGGGGGCCGAGCCGGAAGTTGGGAAAGACTGGGTAGTTTTGGTACGGATAAGGGAATTCTATAGCTCGTTGCTGGAAATCGCAGCGGGTTTGGGGCAAATCCGGGCGATTGATGACATGGAGGTTTTTGGTGGTGGTGGGCGGGAAAACGTACAAGCGGTGGTCTGGGCCGTAAATGATATAGGAAAACTTGGTGGGGAGGTTGTTGGACACCCCGTCCCATACGGCTATCACCTGTTTGGATGCCAAAATATCGGGAGCCTTCAGATCAAACTGATACAGATAATCAAAGTCAGCAAGATACATCCAGCGGTTGTTGGGTGAAACGGCACAACCGCCGAAAGAGGGCAGTATCGTATCATGAGGGTTAAAATATTGCAAATTGCTCAAAGTGCCATCACAACGATCAAAATCGTAGAGATAAAGACCGTAGTTAGGGTTGTAGCGCACGTACTTGGTGCCGTCCAAAGAAAAACTGGCTTGAAAGCCATCGATTTCGCCCCATGTTGGGCCAAGGCTATGGGCATGATGCATGTACACAGTATCCTTCCCTGCGTACACCATGTAGATCTTGTTACCAAATCTGGCAGGCACCGGTAACCACCAGTCTTGGCCATTGCCGTGCTTGACAGATGAGATTTGGCCATAACCTATCTCGTTGTTGATTATCACTTTATTTTTTAAGATAACGGCCCCATCTATCCCACTGTCGGTAACGTCAACGACAGAGTACTGAAACTCATTGGTGTAAATTACCAAAGGCCCTCCATTGGATTTAAAAGTGGATTTATCGAAATAGTAAAAACGATCGGAATATCCGGGAATGGGGAGGAAACAACTGTAAAATTCATAAGGGTGCCATCCATAAAGATTGCAGTAATCCAGTTCAAAATCAGTCACCATGCTATCCCCTTGTAAAATATTTGTGCCATTCAAATTTACTATGCGACAATTATTGGAAAGAAAAAGTTTGTTTCCTGCCGAGTCGCATATATTTGAATAGCCATTAATCATAAAAATATTTCTTTCTGCAGATTGAACACGAGGAGGGAAAGTATCAAAGTTCAAGTCATATGCCTCTGCTTGAGGCGTTGTTGGATTGTAGTTGTAGCCAAATTCCCAGATATAATCATGTTTCTGGGCCAAGGAAACCTGAAAAAAGCAGACAATGGCAATAGCGGTCAAGTGTATTCTGAATGATTGCATAACAAAAATAATAGGCACCGCATGAGAATGGCAGCTCATGCGGTGCAGGTGAGAAAAGCCTTACTTGAAAACCACTATTTTGGACGTGCTGATTTGGGCACATTCGGGGTGCATGAGCCGAACAAAGTAGATGCCAGAAGAGAAGCCTGTCAGGTCAAGCGAATTGTCCGTTAGCGTCAAAGAGGCTACTTTGTGGCCGGAGATGTCAAGTATATCCACCCGGTATCCAGTAGCGTCCAAGCCAGCAATGGTCGCTATTCCGGTGGTTGGATTGGGATAAACGCTAAAACTGGAGACCGCTTGGGCATCCTTTTCTGAGCGTTCTCCAGCCCCTCCTCTTGCGCCATTGCAAACGGGGAAAAATTCCTTTTCCGCAAAACGGTTGTACAGCACTTGCGCCCGAAAAACGGCATCACCGTTGGTATTGGGGCAAAGAGTGCCCAGCGTATCCAAAAGGGCAAGTTGGGCACTGCTGACCGAATCTTGGATGAAAAGGTTTATCTCCAGTTCATTGGCCTGTTTGGTGCTTTGCTCCCAAGTTTGTGCCGCTGCGATGGCGGCGTTTTGGGTGAGTAACTGGGCGGCTTGTGTCAGGCGAGTGTTACGGACGGCGTCCAACTGTGCCTGTAAAGATGTTACTGCCGTGGACAAGGTGGCCAGTTTTTGGGTATAATGCACTCTATTGATGGCTGTACCGCTGGCAAAGGTGCTATCCATCAAGTACAAATCATTTCGATGATTCTGTATATCAGCTTCCAAAGCGGCTATCGCCGTTTGTTCGGAGTTGGTTCGATTATTCAGCGCGTCTATCCCTTCCTGTATCTGCCAAAAGGCATCCGTGGTGGTGCTATACTTGCTTTGCAGGAACTGAGCATAGATTGGGTTATTGGCAGCCCAAGCCGGATTTTTTTGCAACTCCGAATACAAGTGGTTTTCCAGCATCTTTGGCATCGCTCCGGGCAGGCCGACGTTGTGGATGCTCCCATTGGCCACGGCCATTTCCACGCTGCGGTCTTTGTAGGACGATTCAGGTGCTCCAGTTAGACAATTGAAGCCAGCGCAGGAGAAAGTACTGGTAGGTGAGACCTCATCAACAAACCAGTTTGGCCAGTTTGTGTTGGGCTTAAACGCCACGTTCTCAACTGAGTCAACCCCAAAACGAGAAAAACTAACTACGCCGAACATGGTCGCTTCATGCGTAGCCACACTGCTCCCCCAGCGATTCCCATGATCCTCCACCGCTTGATTCATCTGATCCAAGCCCTGCGTCCCAAGCGTCACATCATTTTTCAGCCGCAGCCCAATCGGGGAGTTGTCGAATTCGGAGCCTTTGAGCGTCGTGCCCTCACAAAGCACTGAGAATTCCATGCCAGTGCTCATCTTGTCGGCAGTGTTGCAGATGTAGTCGCTTTGGTTCACATTTTTAAACAGGTAGCCTTTGGGGTCAAATCCTGTCGCTGCGGTATTTACGTCATTACAATAGGCAAGCATTTTGCTGGTATTCAGCACATCCACCCCAATCACGCTCGGGAGGCTGCCACTCAGGATTTCGATGTTGTTGTCCCGAAATTCAGCCTGATGCACTCCAAGCCCGCGGATGCCCCAGTAGGTGCGGTCCAGATCAAGGTAATGCCTGTTGTTGCCTGTATTCCTGTTCTATGGATTATGGCGTTCATATTTCTAAGGTGTAATCCATGATCACAAGTCTCAATTAATCTGTTTCCCCCTCCATCGAAATTGAATGTTTGCGCCCCAAAACCTAAGCCCCAAATGGCGTGGCCGTGGTGAGCAGGTGTTGAGCCGGCATCTGACATAATTCCTTCAAATTTTGAAGTTCTCAATGTTAAGGAAGAGCGAAATAATCGAATACCGTTATTCAGCCCCAGAAAATCGCAGTTCCGCAAGAAAACACCCGGGTGGGACAGAATTTCCATTCCATAGCCTCTGCTGCACGTGGGTGCTGCCATGCCTAGATATGGAAGCTTGAGTTGCTCTACGTTTGTTTCAAAAGTAGTGGTCAGTCCCACAAACATTGCTTCAATATTTGGAGCCGCCGAACTGCCATTATTGTCTATACGCATGCCTCTGTAATTATTGAAGAATGACAAGTCCAAATAAGAATTAAAGTAACTTCCCTTTTTAAGGTGGATGGCCAATTCCGCATCTGAAAAGGTGCTGCTTTCTTGGTCGAGCCTACCCCCTTGCTCCACTACAATGCCTTTACTTACCTGATCTACACAAGTGAACATATCTACTCGGCCTATGGCCATCGTATCACCATTTAGTACTTTGATTTGTGCACCGGGCGACATTAACAAAGTACCACGGTCTGCAAAAATATTAAAAAAACCCAGTGTAAAGAGTGGGACATCTACAGTTAGTACTGGCGGGTTGCCGCTAGCATCGGGCAATAGCATTAAGCTGTGCGTTCTGTTCACGTTGGGGTCTGCCCATAAACCCGTCATGTCAGCGAAATGGGTGCTCACATTCTGTGAGCCGACGATGGGGAAATAAGGTTCGTCGAAACTCAGCGTACCTACCAGTTTGCCCAGAAAGTTGTTGAACGGGGGCATTGGTGGAAATATGGGCAAACCCGCAGCGTCTGGTTCACGAGCAGATACCCAAACATTCCAAGGTGTGTCGCCGAAGAAAAAGTTGGGAGCAAACTCGAAAGGCAACGTAACGATCAAAGTATCTGTAAAAGCAGGGGATGATGGCGGTAGCGGCATCCTAAAGCGAAAAACTATTGCAACTTTTTGATATTCTCTACCTGTTTCTATGCTCGTAAGGGTAGGAGAGCCTCCTGCTGGGGCATATTGGAGATTACTATAAAACCGTAGGATGCTATCCGAGACTATCCCGTTAAAACGAGAATTGCCAGCTTTTAAGTTTGTCTCAACAATCACGAACACGTCGGCATCTGTATCACCACAATCATAATCATATTCAACTGCTGCTGTTACGGAAAAGCCGTTAGAATTACAAAATGGACGGACGGCTGTAGTAGGGATCGTTGAAGACGTAAGGGTTGTTTCACATACAGCAAAGCATTGCGCCATCGTGCTAAGGGGGGTGAAGGAAATCAGCAATAAACAAAGCAGGGGTAGAAAGCCCCTACTTGAAAGGGGCGATGGGGCGATGGGGCGATGGGGCGATGGGGCGAAATTAAGACCATTGGTTGTTTCATACTGGATGAAATTGTTTTGAGAAATGAATGTGTGAGTTTGAGTAGCTCCGCGTGCTGCGAAGCCGCCTTTCAAGGATTATAGACTGGAAGATTAGGTTGGGCCGTGCACAGCCCATGCCAATTGACGTCAGCAAGGTAAACACATTTGTTTCTTAATTCGTTGGACAAAAAACACATAAAGTCAGGATTCTGGAAGGGATCGTTTTGGATAAAAAGCGGTGAAGAACCCCAAAAACAATAAGTTTTTGTAATTAATTTCGCCTTTTAATGCCTAGATTTTGACCATAAGTCAGGACTTTGGATGCCAACAAGCGCTATATTAAATTTTCAGCAGATGCTCTTACGTCCTGCCCTTTTTTGAACCAATAAGTACAGCGGGCTCTCAAAATCCGGAAGACAATTTAATCAACCTTCCAAAGAACTTCCTTTCCTACCTTTGCCCGACTGCCCCAACCCGTATTTATCTCATCATTTGGCCCATTCTGCATCCGGCATGACAATGACTGCCGCACAAATAGCGCACTTCATAGGCGGCACGGTCGACGGCGACTCCAACGCCTCCGTAAGCCGTGGGGCGCCCATTGAGGCCGCCCAAGCGGGCGATTTCACTTTTTTGGACAACCCAAAATATGAGGCATTCGCGTACAGCACGCTTGCCTCTATCCTGCTCGTACACAACGAATTCCATCCCACGAAGCCAATAACACCCACCCTTGTGCGCACGGCCGACGTGCGTACTTCGCTCGCAATTTTGCTCAAGATCATTGATCAGGCCAACAACTCCAACGGTGCCGCCATTTCTGAAAAAGCATACATCCACCCCGAAGTGAAGCTGGGTGCGGGCACTGAAATTGGCGCGTTTACGGTGATCGAGCAGGGCGCAGTTATTGGGCTGAATTGCAAAATTTACCCACAGGTTTTCATCGGGCGCAATGTCCGAATCGGTGATAACAGCGTCCTTTACCCAGGTGTTCGGGTGCATTTTGACTGTGAAATTGGAGAAAACTGTATCCTGCACGCCAATGCTGTGGTCGGAGCGGATGGATTTGGGTTTGCGCCTCAATCCGATGGTACTTGGACGAAAATCCCACAAGTAGGCAAGGTAGTGCTGGAAAACAATGTGGAAATTGGGGCTTCTACCTGTATTGACCGCGCCAGCTTGGGCAGTACCGTGATACGCTCAGGGGCCAAACTCGACAACCTAATCCACATCGCGCACAACGTGGAGGTGGGGCACAATACCGTAATTGCTGCACAGGTTGGTGTGGCTGGCAGCACCCACCTTGGCGACAATGTTCGGGTGGGCGGTCAGGCCGGTTTTTCCGGCCACCTCAAAATCGCCGATGGCACACAGATACAGGCCCAAAGCGGCTTGGCCTCAAGCATTGAAAAACCTGGAACCGCGATCTTTGGCAGCCCGGCTATGGGTTACCGGGACTTTATCAAATCGCATGTAGTATTCAAGCAACTGCCTGATTTACAACGAAAAGTAATGGAATTGGAGCGAAGGTTGAAGGACTTGGACAATGGATTAAGCGGTTGCCCATGATCAATACCTAAAAAATGCCCACATGAACTTCCTCAACCGCAACATTTTCTATATCCTCGGCTTGGCCGTACTCGCTCTGGTCGTGTATTATTTTTTCGACATTGTGACCTACGTCCTGATTGCGTTGGTGCTCTCTATGTTGGGGCGGCCTTTGGTCGTTTTCTACCGAAAGCATTTGGCCATTGGGCGATTCAGGATGGGGCCTTCCGCTGCAGCGGCCTTGACCATTCTTACCTTCTATACCATGTTGGCCGGGGTGCTGCTTCTTTTTGTCCCGACCATTGTATCTCAGGCGAGGAACCTAGCTACAGTTGATTATCAAGCACTTGGCGAAAAATTTCGCCCTTTTTTCTTCAATATTGATTTGCAACTGCACCAAATTGGCTTTCTTAGTCCCGACGAATCCTTGGCGCTGGAAACCCAGAAGGCTTTGACCAATTGGTTCAAACCCGCCTTGGTGGGCAATTTTATTGGCAAGTTTCTTGGGGTAGCGGGAAACGTGGCGGTCACCTTTGCGTCCGTTACGTTCATCCTTTTCTTTTTCTTGCAAGACAACCGTCTTTTCACCGGCATCATGAATGCCATTGTGCCCGACAAGCTAGAGAAAAAGGTGCAGACGGCAGTCAATGATTCCAGCGAATTGCTCACCCGCTATTTCCGGGGTTTGCTGATACAATTGTTGGTCTTCTCTGCGTTGAGCATTATGATACTCTGGATGTTTGGAGTAGAAAATGCTGTGCTCATCGGCTCATTTGGCGGTGTTTTCAACATTATTCCCTACATCGGGCCCATTTTGGGCATGATATTCGGAGTCTTTATCACCATTTCCTCCGGGCTGGATGCTGACCTTGCTCTTATGCTGCCCATGATATTAAAAGTGGTCGCGACCTTCATTATAGTACAGGTCATTGACAACAATTTTGTGGGCCCGCTCATCATGTCCAATAGCGTTCAAGCACACCCGCTCGAAATCTTTATTGTCACCCTTGCCGCCGCCCAAATCGGCGGAGTAGTAGGCATGGTGATTGGTGTTCCCGTCTTTACCGTGCTTCGTGTTATTGCCCGAACCTTTTTTAGTCAATTTAAACTGGTGCAAAAGATGACGGAAAGGTTGGAAGAGGAGTAGGGCGAAATTCATTTCGCCTTGATATGGCAAAATGAATTTCGCCCTACTGTCAATCTGACACCCCCAAGCGCAAGGCACGAAAGTTGACAAAGGTTTTTGGACACTGAACCCATGGGGCACAAGCCGTCCCTTCCCCTACCTTTTAAAAAAATGAAAAACCCGTTCAAAAAAATATTCGACATGAAGGAAAATGAGTCAGGCATACCTGAGCAAGAGGCGCAGGAAAACATCGTAGAAAACACTGAAACCTCTGATAATCAAACCGAAACAGTGGAAAACAAGTCTGCCAAGAACCCAGACCCACTTGCTGATCTACAAAAGCAACTCGAAGAGAGCCGTAACAAGTACCTCTACCTTTTCTCTGATTTTGAAAACTACAAACGCCATGCTGCCCGCGAGCGCATGGATCTTATCAGCACTGCCGGGCGCGACATGATGGCAGCACTCCTGCCTATTTTGGACGATTTTGACAGGGCAGCCAAAAACGGTGCGCTTTCCGAAGGCACTACCCTCATCCACCATAAACTTGCCCATATCCTCAAAAACAAGGGTTTGACGTCTCTTGATGCCAAGGTCGGAGACGATTTCGACCCTGACACCCACGAAGCCGTGGCTGAAATCCCAGCTCCTTCAGAAGAAAGCAAAGGCAAAATTGTTGACATACTCGAACAAGGCTACACCCTGGGCGGAAAGATTATTCGGCACGCAAAAGTGGTGGTAGGAAAATGAGTATTTGTTGAGTTGGTTTTTTGTTGAGTTGGTTATTTGGTTATTTGTTCTGCCAGAGATTGGAATTTGGAAGGC